>JAYTAJ010000860.1:0-3258 GCA_043737575.1 Myxococcales bacterium
GCCGGCGGTGACGATCGAGGGCGACGTCGGCTTCGCGCGGGTCCAGGAGATCATCCAGGCCCGGTGCGTGAGCTGCCACAGCGCCAGGCCGAGCGACCCGCAGTTCCCGGTCGCGCCCGGCAACGTCAGGTTCGACACCGACGAGCGCATCGCCGCGATGAGCGCGCGCATCAAGGAGCGCGTGCTGATCAACAAGACGATGCCGTTCCTCAATCGCACCGCGATCACCGAGGAGGAGCGCGCCGAGCTGGGCAAGTGGGTCGACGGCGGAGCCCAGCTCAAGTGACGACGATCCGATCGCGCCGCGTCGTGACACCCGAGGGGATCCGGCCCGCGGCGATCCAGATCGACGGTGGCCGCATCGTCGCGGTCGCGGCGTGGGACGACGTCCGCGGCGAGCTCGACGACGTCGGCGAGCTGGCGATCCTGCCCGGCATCGTCGACACCCACGTCCACCTCAACGAGCCCGGCCGCACCGAGTGGGAGGGCTTCGCGACCGCGACCCGCGCCGCCGCCGCGGGCGGCACCACGACCCTGGTCGACATGCCACTCAACTCGATCCCGCCGACCACGACCCGCGAGGGCCTGGCCGCCAAGCGCGCCGCGGCGCGCGGGCAGTGCGCGGTCGACGTCGGCTTCTGGGGCGGCGTGGTGCCCGGCAACGCCGGCGAGCTGGTGGGCATGGTCGCCGACGGGGTGCGCGGCTTCAAGTGCTTCCTCGTCGAGTCGGGCGTCGAGGAGTTCGGCTGGGTCGGCGAGCCCGAGCTGGTGCCGGCGATGACGATCCTCGCCACCCTCGCGGTGCCGCTGCTGGTGCACGCCGAGGTCGCGGGGCCGATCGATCGCGCGAGCGCGGCGCTCGCGGGCGCCGATCCTCGACGGTACGCGACCTACCTCGCGAGCCGACCGCCGGCCGCCGAGGAGGAGGCGATCGCGCTGATGACGCGGCTGTGTCGCGCGACCGGCGCGCGCACGCACATCGTCCATCACTCGGCGGCCAGCGCGCTCGATCAACTGCGGGCCGCGCGCGCCGAGGGCCTGCCGCTGTCGGCCGAGACCTGCCCGCACTACCTGCGCTTCGCCGCCGAGACCATCCCCGACGGCGCGACCGCGTGGAAGTGCGCGCCGCCGATCCGCGACGCCGCGAACCGCGAGGCGCTGTGGGCCGCGCTCGCCGAGGGCGTGCTCGATCTGGTCGCGTCCGATCACTCGCCGTGTACGCCGGCGCTGAAGGCGATGGAGGCCGGCGACTTCATCGCGGCGTGGGGCGGCATCGCCGGCTTGCAGCTCGCGCTGCCGGTGGTGTGGACCGAGGCCGCGCGGCGCGGCCACACCCTCGCCGACGTCGTGCGCTGGATGTGCGCGGGCCCGGCGCGGCTCGCCGGCCTGGTCGGGCGCAAGGGCGCGATCGCGGTCGGCCACGACGCCGATCTGTGCGTGTTCGACGACGCCGCCGCGGTGACGATCACCGCGCCGATGATCCGCCACCGCCACGCCGTCACCCCGTACGCGAACGCGCAGCTGCGCGGCCGCGTCCACGCCACCTACCTGCGCGGCCACCGCGTCTACGACGGCACCGACGTCGACGACGGTGGCGGCGTGCTGATCTGAACCCCGAGCGCGAGAGTGCCATGACCCACCCGTTCCTCGATCTGCCCGACCTGGCCTGCGACGACGTCGGCGGCGCCGCGCTGGCGTGCAACGACGAGTTCTTCGCCGAGAAGGAGAACCTGCTGAAGCCCGCGGCCGCGGTGTGGAAGGATCACCTCTACACCGATCGCGGCAAGTGGATGGACGGCTGGGAGACCCGGCGCCGCCGCGAGCCCGGCTACGACTGGTGCGTGATCCGCCTCGGCATGCCCGGCGTGATCCGCGGCGTCGTCGTCGACACCGCGTTCTTCCGCGGCAACTATCCCGCCGAATGCTCGATCGAGGCGTGCGCGATCGACGACGCGCTCGATGTCGCCGCGCTGCGCACCGCGACGTGGACCGAGCTGCTCGCGCGATCGCCGCTGCAGGGCGATCACAAGAACCCGTTTCCGATCGTGCATCCCGGCCGCGTCACCCACCTGCGCCTCAACATCTTCCCCGACGGCGGCGTCGCGCGGCTGCGGGTCCACGGTCAGGTCGCGCCGCGGTGGTCGCGGCTGGCCGGGCTCGGCGGCGTGATCGACCTCGCCGCGCTCGACAACGGCGGCTGGGTCGAGGCGTGCAGCGACATGTTCTTCGGCTCGCGCAACAACCTCATCAAGCCCGGGCCGTCGCACTCGATGGCCGACGGCTGGGAGACCCGACGCCGCCGCGGCCCCGGCCACGACTGGGCGCTGGTCCGGCTCGCCGCCGCCGGCATCGTCGAGCGGCTCGAGCTCGACACCTCGCACTTCAAGGGCAACGCGCCCGGTCACTGCGTCGTCGAAGGGTGCCACGCGCCCGGCAGCGCGCCCGGCGCCGCCCACGACGACTGGCGCGTGCTCCTCGCGACGCCGCTCCAGCCGCACACCCGGCACCTGTTCGACACCGAGCTGCGTCGGGTCGGGCCGATCACCCACGTCCGCCTGAACGTGTTCCCCGACGGCGGCGTCGCGCGCCTGCGGGTGTGGGGCGAGCCGGTGATGCCAGCGCCGCACAGCCTCGGCGCGCTCGACGCCCTCGCCCACGACGACGCCCACGCCGCGTTGCTGCGCTGCTGCGGCTCGACCGCGTGGGCGCGATCGATGACCCTGGCGCGGCCGTTCGAGGATCGCGCGGCGCTCCTGCGCATCGGCGAGGCGCTGTGGTGGTCGCTCGGCGAGGACGACTGGCTCGAGGCGTTCGCCGCGCATCCGCGCATCGGCGCCAAGCCCACCGACGACGGCGGCGCCTGGGCCGGACGCGAGCAGGCCAGCACCGCCCACGCCACCGACGCCGTGCGCGCCGCGCTCGCCGAGGCCAACCAGGCCTACGTCGACAAGCACGGCTTCCTCTACATCGTGTGCGCGACCGGCCGCGGCGCCGACGACCTGCTCGCCGATCTGCAGGCGCGCCTCGCCAACGACAACCGCCGCGAGCTCCGCACCGCCACCGAGGAGCAGGCCAAGATCACCCGGCTGCGCCTCGCCAAGCTGCTCGAGGAGCTCGCATGATCACCACCCACGTCCTCGACACCGCGCGCGGCTGCCCCGCCCGCGCCGTCCCGATCACCCTCGCGTTCCTCGACGGCGACGCCTGGGTCCTGCTCGGCGCCGGCGCCACCGACGACGACGGCCGCCTGCGCACCCT
>JAYTAJ010000861.1:0-3254 GCA_043737575.1 Myxococcales bacterium
CTGCTGGCGTCGATCGCCCACGGCATCGCCGGCAACACGATCTGCGCGCTCGGCGAGGCCGCGGCGTGGCCGATGCTCGGGTTCCTGACCAAGTTCCGCCCCGACTTCGAGGCGAAGGTCCGCGGCAAGGAAGTGGCAGCGTGAGACGCATCCTGTCTCTGTCTTGCCGACGGGCGGTCCTGCCGCTCCTCGCGTTCGCCGTGATGTTCGGCTTCCTGCTCGCCAAGCGCGCCGAGGCCCAGCCCGCCGCGCCGATCCGCGTCGATCAACCCGCGCCGCCGTCGGCCAACGCCGTCACCGTGCCGCGGTCGGCGACGCCGGCAGGCAAGGGCTACGACAAGCGCGACATCGTCGAGTCGCCCAAGGTCAAGCCGGTCACCGCGGCGGGCAAGCGCACCAAGGCCGGCCTCGCGATCGCGTTCTGGGCGTTCGCCGCGCTGACCGTGATCGGCTCGATCTTCGTCCTGACCCGCAAGAACCTGATCGTCGCGGTGATGGGCATGGTCGGGACGTTCTTCGCGATCGCGGCGCTGTACATGCTGCTGTACGCGCACTTCCTCGCGATCATCCAGATGCTGGTCTACGCCGGCGCCATCATGGTGCTGTTCGTCTTCGTCATCATGATCCTCAACAAGCCCGAGGACGAGCCGTACGCGCACTCGGGCCGCATCGGCAAGGCGCTGGCCGGCGTCGCGATGGCGTACCTGGTCTACCGGGTCGGCGCGGTGCTGATCGATGTGCCGTCGCACGTCACGCCAGCGCAGCAAGCCGCGCCCGCGGTGACCGCCGAGGGTCACGCCTGGGGCTCGACCGCCGCGGTCGGCTGGAACCTGTTCAACGAGTACGTGTTCCCGTTCGAGGCGGTGTCGGTGCTGCTGCTGATTGCGGTCGTCGGCTCGATCGCGATCTCGCGGCCGTTCAAGCACGAGGACGGCGACACCGCGTCGGAAGCCGCGGCCGGGGGAGGACACTGACATGCCCAACCTGGCGAACGTGTTCTCCGAGGTCGGCTACGCGCACTTCCTGGTGCTCGGCGCGGTCCTGTTCGCGATCGGCGTCGGCGGCGTGCTGCTGCGGCGCAACGCGCTCATCATCATGATGAGCATCGAGCTGATGCTCAACGCCGCGAACCTGACCATCCTGACGTTCGCGCGCATGCACGGCGACCTCGGGGGCCACTCGTTCGCGATGATCGTCATGGCCGTCGCCGCCGCCGAGGTCGCGGTCGGGCTCGCCATCGTCGTCGCGATCTTCCGCGGCCGCCGTCACATCGACGTCGATCGCCTGAACATCCTGAAGCACTAAGGACTGGATCGATCAGCCATGGATACGATCAAGTTCCTCTGGGTCGTCCCGCTGCTTCCGCTGGCGGGCGCGTTCCTCAACCTGGTGCTGGCCAAGCGGCTGTCGCGCCAGACCGTCCACTTCATCGCGGTCGCCGCGGTGGCGGCGTCGTTCTTCACCGCGCTGTACCTGGTGCTCGGGCCGCTGCGCGAGGCCTACGGCGTGTGGAAGAAGGGCGGCGAGCAGGGCGCGTTCGGGCTGACCGAGCACCTGTGGACCTGGATCCAGGCCGGCGATCTCACGATCGACATGGCGCTGCGCCTCGACACGCTGTCGAGCGTGATGGTGCTGATCGTGACCGGCTGCTCGACGCTGATCCACATCTACTCGACCGGCTACATGAGCGAGGAGCCGCGCTACGCGGCGTACTTCGGCTACCTCAACCTGTTCACCGGCGCGATGCTGATCCTGGTGCTCGGCGCCAACATGCCGGTGATGTTCATCGGCTGGGAGGGCGTCGGCCTCTGCAGCTTCTTGCTGATCGGCTTCTGGTTCGAGAACGAGGCCTACGCGACCGCGGGCCGCAAGGCGTTCGTCGTCAACCGCATCGGTGACTTCGCGTTCCTGCTCGGCATGTTCCTCCTGTGGTGGGCGACCCACGGCGTCGACGGCGGCAAGAGCCTCGACTTCCAGGTGCTGCGTCAGGTCGGCGAGAGCAACGCCGGCATCTACGAGCAGGTGTTCTGGGGGCGCGAGCGTCTCGCCGCCGCGGCCGGCATCCTGTTGTTCATCGGCGCCGCGGGCAAGAGCGCGCAGCTGCCGCTCTACGTGTGGCTGCCCGACGCGATGGCCGGCCCGACGCCGGTCTCGGCGCTGATCCACGCCGCGACGATGGTGACCGCGGGCGTCTACATGGTCGCGCGCATGTCGTTCCTGTTCGCGGCGTCGACGACCGCGATGGCGGTGGTGGCGACGGTCGGCGCGCTGACCGCGCTGGTCGCCGCGTTCATGGCGTTCGCCCAGACCGATCTCAAGAAGGTGCTGGCGTACTCGACGGTGAGCCAGCTCGGCTTCATGTTCGTCGCCGTCGGCACCGGCAACTGGGCGGCCGGCATCTTCCACCTCGGCACCCACGCGTTCTTCAAGGCCGGCCTGTTCCTCGGCGCCGGCTCGGTGATGCACGGGATGGCGGGCTCGGGCGACATCCGCATCATGGGCGGCCTGAAGAAGTACCTGCCGATCACGCGCTGGTGCTTCCTGATCTACTGCCTGGCGATCGCCGGCTTCCCGCTGACCTCGGGCTTCTTCTCGAAGGACGAGATCCTGGCGGGCGCGTGGGGCGCGCAGCACGACGGCTGGCCAGCGTTCTACGGCAAGATGCTGTGGGCGATCCTGACGGTGACCGCGCTCGGCACCGCGTTCTACATGTGGCGGCTGTACTTCCTGGTCTTCGAGGGCAAGTACCGCGGCGCCGCCCAGGTCGAGCACCCCCACGAGTCGCCGCTGTCGATGACGGTGCCGCTGATGATCCTCGCGTTCCTCGCGCTGGTCGCCGGCTTCATCGGCATCCCTCACGTCATCCACGTCCACGGCGGGCTCGGCGACGTCGTGCACTTCTTCCCGCACTGGATCGGCCGGTCGGTGAAGGACATGGGCGAGCCCGACATCACCGCGCGCATGACCTGGGTGCTGCTGGTGATCGCGACGCTGGTCGGCCTGCTCGGCATCGGCCTGGCGTACCTGCTCTACGGTAAGGGCCCGTCCAAGGCGGTCGATCGCTTCACCGCGGGCGTCGGCGCGCCGCTGTACGAGGCGTCGAAGCACAAGCTGTGGGTCGACGAGATCTACGACGCGACGATCGTGAAGCCGTTCCGGGCCCTGGCCCGCGGCACCTTCGAGATCGTCGATCGCTTCATGATCGACACCGTGCTCGTGAACGGCTCGGCGTTCGCGGTCGCGACGTTCTCGCG
>JAYTAJ010000862.1:0-7414 GCA_043737575.1 Myxococcales bacterium
ATGGGCTTCGTCGCCGAGGGCGGCGACCGCGAGCTGCTCGAGCGCACCGTGCGCAAGTACTTCGAGAAGCTGCTCAACCTCAACATCACCGACTTCTCGAAGCTCAACCCCGACGTCGCGTCGCAGCTCGCCGATCCCGACATGAAGCGCGACGACCTGCGCGAGCTGATGAAGTCGATCGCGTACCCCGAGGGCTGGTTCTACGTCGAGCGCGCCGCGGTGATCATGTTCGGCCTGTGCTCGCAGCTCGCGCCGAAGATGAACACGGTGCAGGTCGGCATGCCGTACGTGATGCGCTTCATCGCCGCGCGCACCGCCGAGCGCCGCGCCGCGCTGCCCGCGGTCGTCGCGCCGCCGCCGGCCGAGTCGCCGTCGTGACCGCTACGGCTTGAGCGCGTAGGCCATGCGGATCGCGCGCTGCCCCGACGAGTAGCGACCGACGTCGAGCGGCAACGCGGCGAAGCCGGCGCTGAGATACATCTGCTGCGCGAGCGCGTTGTCCTCGGCGACGCACAGCCGCAGCTCGACCAGGTTGCCGGCCCGCGCGGTGGCGCGCGCCATCGCCATCGCGTGGGACAGCAGCGCGCGGCCCAGGCCGTTGCCGCGGTACCGCGGCTCGATCGAGATCGCGAGCAGGTCGGCGACGTGATCGCCGGTGACCTCGTCGCGATAGAACGCGAGCATCGTGAAGCCGCGGCGCGGCAGCGGATCGTCGATCCACGTCACGACGTTGGGCTGCTGCAGCCACGACGGCAGGACCTCGCGGTAGTCGCCGAGATCGGCGAACGCGCGCACGCCCAGCTCGATCAGCCAGTCGTTGTCGAGCGGCGTGGCGCGACGGATATCCGGGGCCCGGATGACGGGCCGATACGAGCTCTGCGGTACCTGGTGCGGGTTGCGCATGCCCTCTCGACGATCACCCCGCCGACGACGAGGCCGGGCCGCGCAGCGCCGCGGTGCGGGCCGGCTCGCCGGTGCGCGTCGTCTTCGCGGGCAACGCCGCGGCGCGATCTTGCTTGAGCCCGGCGCCCGCGAGCGACGTCGACGGCTGCGGCAGCTGCGGCACCGTGACCGCGGTCGGCCCTGGTGACGGCAACGGCGGCGCCGCGGTCGGCAACGCCACGACGACCAGCTCGCGCAGCGTGTAGCGACCGGGAGAGGTGCGCACGAAGCGCGACGTGTCGCCCTGGCGCTTGATGTCCATCGCGAGATCGCGCGCGACCACGGTGTCAGGAGTCTTGGACTTGCTCGGCAACCGTAGGCCGGCCCGCTCGACAATCTCGCGCACCGAGATCGGTGCGCCGGTGGTCCTCAGGATGTCCTCAACCACGGATAGCGTGCTCATCGATGCTCTCCCCCCGTGCTCTTGCGTTGCCATCCTAGCCAAGTCGGTTCCACGAACCAGTCTTGACATCATCGATTTTTCTCGTCGACGAGGACCGCCAAAAAGTTCGTCGATCGTCGTTGCAATTTTCCGCGCTTCGATCCGCTTCGATCCCTGCGCGCGACGGTCCGGTGTTACACCTCGGCGCATGAACCTCATCTGGGAACCCGTCCTCGCGATCATCCTGGCGATCACCAGCTTCTCGATCAAATCGAACCCCAAGGCCCCCGACGCCGACGTCGCGCTGGCCCACGCGGTCGACGAGGCCGACGTCGTGATCCACGTCGACTGGAAGGCGACGGTCGGCGACAACTATCCGACGTTCCAGAAGCTGGTCGACGATCCGCAGATCAAGCAGGTGCCGGAGCTGGCGAAGGCGCTGCGCGACGGCATCACCCAGGTCGAGGGCGGACGCGCGATGGCGAAGGGCATGGCCGGGCTCGATCTGGTCGGCGACATCGCGTCGATGACGGTGTTCGGCAAGCTGCCGCAGCCGGGCGCGCACCAGCCCGACTTCCTGGTCGTGGTGCGCGGCAGCTTCGCCGTCGATCTGCCGAGCAAGCTGGCGCGCGGCATGGCCGGCAAGGAAGAGACGATCGATGGCCGGGTCGCGGCGGCGATGGCCGACGGCACGCTGGTCGGGCTCACCAAGAGCGGCGTGCTGATCGCGGGCAAGCGCGACTGGGCGGCGCCGCGCCTGGCCGACGCGTGGAAGCCGTCGACCCGCGTGAAGGGCTCGGCCTGGGCGACCATCGCCACCGTGCTCGACAAGAAGCCGTTCTTCCTGGCCGCGTCGAAGCCGTCGCCCGAGGCGTCGGCGAGGATGGTCGCGATGCACGGCGCCGACAACTTCGGCCGCGATCTGATCTCCAACCACCTGCTGGTGATCGTCGCGGCGTCGGCGACCGGGCTGCACTGGACCTACCAGGCCAAGGACGTCGCGTTCGCGGCGCGGATGAAGACCGCGTCCGAGGGCATGATCGAGCTGATGCGCGCGGGACACCTGGTGCCGCGCGGCGTGGCCGAGCTGGTGGTCGCGGCGCTGCCGAGCTACGCGGGCACGTCGCCGGCGATCGACGGGGCGATCAAGCACAAGGCCAAGCTGATGGCGGCGGTGAACGATCTGACCGGCGACGGCAAGTTCACGGCGAGCGTGAAGCTGACCGGCAACCTGGTGACGGTCGAGACCAAGGCCAAGCGCATCTCCGACGTGGTGCCGACCGGCGTGCTCATGGGCCTCGGCGCGATCGGCTTCCTCACCGCGTCGTCGACGGCGCCGCATCCGAGCGCGACCGCGATCCCGAGCAAGGCGACCGCGACCAAGCCGACCCCGGCCCGGCCGGCGCCGAAGCCGACCAAGCCGTCGGGCGGCGCGCCGATCAAGAAGCCGGCGCTGGCGCTCTGAGCGGATCGCGACTCAGATCGCGACGCGATCGAGGATCCGCGTGAGATCCTCGAAGTCGCTGTCGCTGGCGGCGGTGCGGGCGGGGACCACGGCGAGCGGCTCGTGCTCGTCCTCGATCGTGATCTCGACGACCATGTCGTCGTCGATCGCCACCCACTCGCCGTCGCGCAGCTCGCGGCGCTGACCGGCGCGGCGCTCGTACTGGAACACCCGGGTGTCGGGCCGGCCGCTGCGGCGATCGACCTTGCGGCGCTCGCGGCTCAGGGCGTCGCGGATCTCGGGGATCGTCGGTGGCAGCGGCGCGAGCGCCTGGAGCTGGCCGTGGCACGAGAAGCACATCGGGTGCCAGCCGCCGAGCAGCTCGACCGATCGCAGCATGCGGCGGCGGCGCTCGCGGCACATCACGCAGTGGGCGCCGGCGCCGACCGGGCGCGAGTCGACCCACCGCGCGTAGCAGCCCCAGCAGCGACCGCGCCGGAGCTCGTGGACCTTCGCACTGCAGACGTCGCACTCGTGGGCGGGGACTGCCATCGTGTCTTCGGTGGTACGCGCGGCCATCGAGCGGGGCAAGTTTTCGCCAGGCAGGGGTGCTACGTTCGCGCGGGGATGCCGTCGACGCGCGCGCTCATCCACGCACCGTGGTCGGCCTCGAAGGTCTCGACCGCGCTGCGGTGTCCGCGCCTGTTCTTCTTCAAGTACGTCGAGAAGATCGCCGAGCCCGAGCCGATGCCCGAGGCCCGCATCGGCAAGGCGATCCACGTCGCGCTCGAGCACGCGCTCCAGGGCACGCCGCCGCTCGACGCCGCGATCAAGGCCCGCGCCGCGCTGACCGACGAGCACGAGCAGTCGCGCTTCGACGTCCTCACCGCCGGCGTCGGCCCGTTCACCGAGCGCATCAACCGCTTCCGTCGCCAGCGTCGGGTCCAGCGCCAGGTCGTCGAGTTCGCGCTGGCGGTGCGCGAGGATCTGACCTCGACCGCGTTCTACGCCGGCGACGCGTACTACCGCGGCATCATCGACGTCGCGTACCTGTACGACGAGCAGCACCTCGCGGTGGTCGATCACAAGACCGGCGTGCGGCTGCCGCCGGTGATGATGCGCGATCAGCTCGACGGCTACCTGGTGCTGTCGGCGGCGTGGTGGCGCTCGGCGCGGACGTTCTGGCTCGGCGTCCACTGGGTCGCGGCGCGCGCGGTCGAGTGGTCGCCGCCGGTCACGATCGCCGAGGTGTCCGATCGCCTCGCGCCCGGGCTGCTCGACAACATCGAGGCCGCGGCGCTCGCGGTCGACGACGGCCCGCGCACCAACCCCGGGCCGTGGTGCGATCGCTGCGCGTATCGCCGCATGTGCCCCGCGAGTCAGGAGCGCTGGGAGCCGGTCGACTACGACGACGATGATGACTGAGGTTTCGAGCGCAGCGAGGAACCGAAGCTCCTCTGGGAGCCGAGGCCGCGATGGCGGTTGCTCGTCTTCTTTCTATTCGCCGCGGCCGGGGCCGCGCCAGCGCAGCACCCGCTTGGGCCACGCGACCAGGCCGTCGGCGGTGCGCTTGGCGGCGCCGCGCGCGGTGAGCTTCGCCAGCATCGCGAGATCGTCGGCGCCGTCGGTGGCGTCGGCGGCGGCGGTCAGCACCGCGGCGCCGCTGTCATCGAGCTCGGCGGTGTACGCGTGCTCGCGCTCGGGCGTGAGCAGCCACGCCGCGTAGCGCGCGCGGGCGCCGTCGGCGGCGACCAGCTCGAGCAGGAGGCGCGCGCCCGCGGTCGGTCGCAGCGCGAGGCGGTCGCGGTCGTTCACTCGCCCAGGTCTTGCGCGAACCGCGCGCTGACGTTGGCGGCGTTGCCCCACACCGACTTGTTCCACTCGCGGTTGTGGGTGCGCAGGAGCCACAGCGGATCGAGCACGGTGCGGCCACCGATCGACGCCGCCGCGTCGCCCGCGAGGTTCTTCTGCTCGTCGGGATCGGTCGCGAGATCGTAGACGCGCAGGTTGGAGCCGCCCGAGATGCGGACCTTCCAGTCGCCGAGCCGCGCGCCGTGCGAGTCCTCGTACATCGACGTGAACGACAGCTTGCCATAGCCGCCACCGACGCCTGCGGCGAGCGGGATGAGCGACGTGCCCTGCCACTGCGGATCGGTCTGCACGCCGAGCGCGTCGGCCAGGCTCGGCACGACGTCGATGAGCTCGGTGCCCTCGGGGTGACGGCCGGCCGGGAACAGCGGCGGGTAGTGGATCAGCAGCGGCACGTGGACCAGCATGTCGCGGCTCGACGAGCCGTGGCCGACCCGACCGTCCTCCCACTGCTCGTCGCCGTGATCGGCGGTGATGATCAGCATCGTCTGATCCCAGATCCCGGCGTCCTGGAACTTCTTGATCAGATCGCCGAGCACCTTGTCCTGGTAGCTGACGTTCGAGTCGTACAGCGCGCGGACGTGCTTCATCTCGGACTCGCTGAGCTTGGCGCCGCCCGCGGCCTTGCCGGCGTCCTCACCCGAGAACACGGTCGCGAACCGGCCGCTGTAGCCGGGGTCGTACTTCGACAGCCACGGCTCCTTGGCGCGCCACGACACGTGGGTGTCGACGGTGCCGAGGTAGAGGAACCACGGCTCCTTCTTGGCGCCGACGAACTTCAGGCCCTTCTCGACGATGTCCTCGGCCTTCAAGCCGAGCGCGTCGTGGATGTGGTTCGAGTACGCGTCCCACTGCTGGCCGAAGCCCCAGCGCTTGGGATCGACGTAGCCGTTCGAGGTCGCGCCCGCGACGTACTTGCCGGCCGACTTCGCGACCTCGTCGATCGTCGTCCACTTGAGGTCGAGCTTCTCCGACGAGCCGATCATCGAGTGCTTGATCGGATACAGCGACGACCACAACGACGCGTGGGACACTCGCGACTCGTTGCCCTGCACGTAGTGCTGGAGGAACACCGCCGAGGTCTCGGCCAGCTTCTCCCAGGTCGGCACCTCGGGCCGCGCGCCCGAGTTGAAGATGCGCACCCGATCGGCGCGCAGCGAGTCCATCACGAACAGCACGACGTACTTGGGCGCCTCGCCGCGGGTGATCGTCGGCTCGGTGCCGGGCACCACCAGCGCGGCGTTGGCGAGCTTGGCCTCGGGGCAGCCGGTCGCGGTCAGCTCGAGGCGCACCGCCTTGCCCGACAGGCTCGACAGATCGACCGCGGAGCCGAGGCCGGTCAGCTTGCCGTCGGCGCCCGCGCCGTCGGCGGCGGTCGCCTTGACCGCGACCTCGCACGCGCCGTCGGCGAGATCGCCCGTGAGCTTGCCCTGCTCGGGCACCTGCACGTAGTAGGCGAGGCCGCCGCCGTCGGGCAGCACCAGGCTCTTGGCGGCGCTGTCGTAGAAGCGGGTCGAGCCGTCGGCGGGCGCGGTGGCGCCGCCGACCTGGATCCAGTCGACCGCGAGGCCGGCGCCGCGGACGAAGAACAGGAGCTCGTTCTCGCCCTCCTTGAGCTGACCCGCGGGCGGCTTGAGCTCGACCGTCGACCAGCCCTCCGTGAGCTGACCGGGGACGTCCTTGCCGCCGTTGACGCGGACGCTGAACGCGCGAGCCTCGGCGCTGAACGCGCGGACCCGCACCACCGGATCGCTGCCCGCCAGCTCGGCCGCGGTCAGCGGCACGTCGACGCGCGCCGACGAGCCGGTGAGCTTGGCGACCTGGGTGCCGCCCGCGGTCTGGCGCAGCTGCCAGGCCGGCGTCTTGATCTTCTCGAGGTTTCCGAAGCGGGTGTACTTCGCGAAGCCGCCCGAGCCGCCCGCGAGCACCAGGCCGCCGCCGCGCAGCAGGTGGGACGACAGCCGGTTGTCGACGAGCGAGTAGACCGCGCGCTCGGGGCCGCGCGACGGCGCCTTGGTCGGGGCCTTGCTCGGCTTGTCGGTCGGGGCGGCTCCGGTGCCGTCCCCGCCGCCGGTCGGCGTCGGGTCCTTCTTGCTGGAGCTCTTGCAGGCGAGGAACGCGGGGAGGAGCGCGACGACGAGGGTCGCGCGGAGCTTCGAGGTCATCAGCGGAACCCTAGGCATGAGGTGAGCGGGTGGGCAAGTTCGCGGTACCAAGACGCCGAAGGCAGCCGCGGTATTTCGAAACGCTCACGAGATGCGCCAGCCGTGGCTGTACACGTTGACGCGGCCGTCGCGGACGAAGCCACACAGCGTGATGCCGAAGCGCTCGGCGACGTCGATCGCGAGGCGGCTGGGCGCGGACACCGCGACGACGACGGCGGCGCCCGCGAGGACGGCCTTCTCGAGCAGCTCGTAGCCGGCGCGGCCCGACAAGGACAGGATGCGATCGTCGAGCGGGACGGCGCCGTCGGCGAGGGCGGCGCCGACCAGCTTGTCGACGGCGTTGTGGCGCCCGACGTCCTCGCGGACCGCGACGACGCGGCCGGATCGATCGCACAGCGCGGCGGCGTGGAGGCCGCCGGTCGCGGCGAACTCGGGCTGGTGGGCGCGCACCGCATCGGGGATCGCGGCCAGCGTGGCGGCGCTGACCTGCCAGTCGGCGCGGACCGCGCGGGCTCGACCCTCGAGCGCGGCGAGCTCGATGCGCCCGCACACGCCGCACGCGGCCGACGCGAGCAGGTTGCGCGACGGCAGCTCGCTGGCGGCGGCGTCGAG
>JAYTAJ010000863.1:0-16957 GCA_043737575.1 Myxococcales bacterium
ACCCACGACGATCACGCGAGCGACACCGCGCGCAACTTCGACAACATGCTGCGGTCGCTCACGGCGATCATCAACGGCCCGGGCGAGACCGATCCGACCAAGCTGTCCCTCGACGACACGCTGATCATCCTCAACACCGAGTTCGGCCGCACGCCGCGCATCCAGGATCGCAGCGGCCGCAACCACCACCCGTACGGTTACGCCACCGCGTTCTTCGGCGCGACGATCACGCCGGCCGAGCGCGGCATCTTCGGCGCGATCGGCCCCGACGGCCGCGCCACCACCGCGGCGACGCCGGCCGAGAACCGCATCGCGGCGCTGTTGTCGCTCGGTATCTGGCCGTTCTCACCCGAGGCCTTCGCCGTGTCCGACGTCCCGAACGCAGTGTCCGAAGAAGACGCGGCCCGACTCGCGACCCAGCGCGTGCTGGGGGTGACGGTATGACCGCGCCGCGCTGGCTCGGCGTCGTGCTGGTCGCGGTCCTCGGCGGCGGCGGGTGCGCCGGCTGCGACGAGGAGCCGCCGCCCATCGTCGTCCCGCCCGAGCTCACCTACGATCAGTGCGACAGCGATCCTGCCGCGTTCGTGCGCGACGCCAGCCTCGCGGTGCTCGGCCATCGCCCGGCGTCGCAGCAAGAGGTCGACGCCTACGTCGCGCTCTACAACCAGGTCGCCGCCGCGGTCGCGGCCGAGACCAGCACCGAGGATCCGCGCGCGGTCGTCGCCCGCGTGCTGGTGCGGCAGCCGCAGAAGATCACGCGGTGGACCGCGCACTTCATGGACGCGCTGCGGGTCCA
Organism: Myxococcales bacterium; assembly: GCA_043737575.1. GTDB lineage: Bacteria > Myxococcota_A > Polyangia > Haliangiales > Haliangiaceae > UBA2376. The sequence goes on from JAYTAJ010000863.1 coordinate 797, forward strand.
GCGCACCGACGATCAGTCGCAGGCGGCGTGCTGGGGCGAGGCCCGGCTGGTCCCGGTCGAGCCGACCGTCGCGCGGTTCGTGCGCGACAACCTCGCGACCGCGCCCGGGCCGACCCAGTTCACGATGCTCGACCTCGCGCGCAGCGCGATCGCCGCCGATGATCCGACGACGATCTACCGCGCCCACCTGTTCCCGCTGGTGAGCGAGCCGCTGATCGCCGCCAACGTCCCCGCGATCGAGGCCGAGCTGGCGCGCCGCGAGGACTTCGGCAACACCTTCGACGCCGCGTACCTCAACCGCGACATCGTCTGCCTCGGTTGCCACAACAGCGAGTCGTCGATCACCGACTCCGACGATCCGGCGCGCGATCGCCACTGGCCGCTCGCGGGTCACGTCGATCGCGCGCTGTTCGGCGAGTCGACCGGCGGCGACGCGGTGCAGGCCCACGCGATGTTCCGCGTCGATGGCTTCCTGTCCGACAACGGTCCGCGGCGACCGTGGGGCCTGGTCGGCGACTGTGGTCGCTTCGTCGATCCCGGCACCCTGGCGCCTGATCCCGCGGGCGTCGCCGGTCGGTTCGGCTCGCTGCAGGGCAACCGCCTCACCGTCTACGATCTCGACGCCGCGCTCAAGCGCGGGTTCGACACGCTGCGCGGCCGCGCGCTGGTGGTCGGCGCCGACGGCGCGATCGCCGATGCCGACGCCGCGCTCGCGTACCTGGTGGCGACCGGGATCGTCGAGAGCGTGTGGCGCGAGGCGGTCGGCACGCCGCTGACGATCGCGAACTACTTCCCGCGCAACCAGGCCGCGCGCGACACCCTGCAGCGCCTGACCGATCACTTCATCGCCACCAGCTTCTCGCTCGACGCGCTGCTGATCGACATCGTGACCTCGGACTACTTCAGCCGCCGCCCGCCGGCCGACGGCTGCGGCGCCGGGCCGTACATCTATCCCGCGGTGTTCGATCCGTGGGTGATCGCCGATCTCGATCCCGAGCGGCACGGCAACGGCCCGGGCGACGCGATCGCGCCGGTGTCGGCGCGCACGCTCCTGTCCGCCGCGTACCGCGCCCTCGACTGGCCGCCGCCCCGCAACGAGCAGTTCCCGTCCGACGAGGAGGGCTGCGAGCAGCTCGACTGCGGGGACCTCGGCCAGGCCTGCGGGTTCGGCGCGTGCTGCGATACCTACGCGGTGATGTGCCTCGGCATGCCGCCCGAGAACGATCCGCAGGAGCTGTCGTTCCTGCGCGCGGTCGGCGTGTTCTTGAAGAGCGGCGATCGCGGCTTCCGCGGCCTCGACTTCCAGGCCCGCCTCGCGTGGGAAGATCGCTTCGGCATCTGCGCCAAGCCCGCGCGGGTGAGCGGCGACGACTTCATCGATCGCGCGGTCGCCGCCGGCCGCGCCAACCCGACCGCCACCGTCGCCGACGTCGTCGTGATGATCAAGGACCGCCTGACCGGCGAGCCGCAGATCGATCCGGGCGCCGAGACCGCCGCGCTCGCGACCCTGCTCGGTCAGCCGCTGACCGCGCCCGCGACCAGCCTCGCCCCCGACGCCGCGCGCCGCCTGTGTGGCGTGCTGCTGTCGTCGCCGCAGTTCGTCCTTCAGGGCCTGGCCGGCCGCGGCGGCGCGGCGCCGCTCCTCACCCTCCCCGCCGACGGCTTCGATCCGACCTGCGCGCGCATCGCGATGACGCCGCCGCCCGGCTGGCTCATCACCTGCGCGCCCGGCACCCTGACCGCGACCCCGCCACCGCTGTAGATCACTCGGGCGGATCGTCGCCGAACAGCGTTCCGACCGCGAGCTCGATCGCGGCGAACGGCTCCGGTCGCACGACCTCGCCGCGCTCGGCGCGCATCACGGTGACGTAGCCTGCGGCGCTCCAGCGCATCACGGTCAGCGTCGCGTCACGCGGATCCACCAGCCAGTAGTGCGGGATCTCGACCTGGTGATAGAGGCGCAGCTTCTTGATCGTGTCGTGCTTCGCGTTGCTCGCGGACACGACCTCGCACACCCAGTCCAGCGTGATCGTGATCGGCATGCCGGTGGGGCGCTCGGGGCAACGCTCGCGACGCCAGCCCATGACGTCCGGTCGCACGATCTCGCCGGTCGCGAGGCGGACCTCGACCTCGGTCGCGATCCACCAGCCACCGGGTCCACCGCGGCCGCCCGAACGCTGAAACGGCGAACGGATCGCACCGACGACGCCGGCCTGGGCATCGCCATGCTCACCACTCGGCGCGGCCTTCTCGATCAGCTCGCCGCCGATCAGCTCGTGGAAGCGCACGTCTTCCGAGATCGCCCAGAAGTCGTCCAGGGTCGCGTGGCGATGCGCCGAGTCGCTCATGACGTCGCCCGAGTCTAGCAGCCGCAGTCGTTGAACGGGAACGTCACCTGGGCGACGGGCCGGAAGTTGCCGCTGCCGTCGGTGGTGAGGTGCCCGATCACCATCTGGTAGTCGCCGACGGCGCCGATGAGCTCGATGAGGTTGTCGCCGTTGGAGTCGATGACGGCGGCGATGTTGACGAAGCCGTCGTTGGGATCGGAGACGAGCACCATCTTGCCGTTGCGGTTCTCGAAGATCGCGATGAGCTGACCGAGGAAGTCGCCGCAGCCGTTGCCCTCGTTGCCGGACACGACGAAGTAGTTGCCGAACGCCTCGACCGACGGGTCGGGGATCCACTGGCCGCTGCCGGCGAAGTTGTCGACGAAGTCGGTCTGCAGATCCTTGTAGCCGGGCAGCGCGCGGAACGCGGTGACCGCGGCGGCCGCGAGCGTGGCGTCGGGTGATGCGGCGGCGGCGAAGATCTTGGGCGTCGCCGCGGGATCGGTCGCGAACAGCGGCTTGCAGTCGCCGGTGATCGCGAGCTCGCCGACGAGGTACGGCTCCGACATCCCGAAGATCGAGCGGGCGCGCTCGGCCTGCGACCACACGTGGCCGTCGCCCATGCCGTGCTCGTCGTTCCACGACTGCATCTCGCCGAAGTGCGGCGAGCCACCACCGACCAGGCGCAGCGCGCCGACCTTGGCGTCGCAGCGGGTGCCGTCGGCGGCGTGGACCGCGAGGGCGCGGCCGGCCCAGGTCGCGGCGGCGGGCGCCGCCGACGCGTCGCGGGTCGCGTACTGGTGCGCGCCGTCGAACGGCCCGTGGAGGCGGCCCTTGCCCCACGCGGCGTCGGCGCCCTCCTGGATCACCACCTGCTGGCGACCGTCGACCTCGAAGACCAGGAAGATCGAGCCCGGGCCCGGCGCCACCGGCGCGCCCGCGACCACCGACGAGATCATCTCCTCGCGGGCGATCTGGAAGCCGGTCGGGCTCTTCACCAGCACGAGGCGCTTGGGTCCCTCGTCGGAGAACTTGCCCTGCTGGAAGGTCTGCACCAACTCGACGCTCGGCGCGGTCGCGCTGCCGCGGATCGCCACGTCGCGCGCGCCGACCTTCATCGTGTGCTTGAACATGCGCTGGCGATCGGCGAGCCAGCCCTTGCGATCGAAGCGCCACATCCGCGCGCCGACCCGCTTCACGCCCTCCATCTTGTCGGCGTAGAGCGCCTGATACCCGGCGAAGTCGCCGCCGTTCTGCGCCGCGAGCCACGCGTCGATGACCTTCTTCACCGCGGCCTCGTCGACGGCCACCGCGGCCGGCAACACCTCGGCATCGGTCCCGGCAGCCGTACCCGTACTCGTACCCGTACCCGTACCCGTACCCGCCCCGCCCTCGTTCTTCTTCCCCTTGCAGCCGCCGACACTCAGCCCGATCACGACCGCCACGATCATCACGCGAGACGTATGCATGGATCCCTCCGTTGGAGGCCGCACTCTACGCTCAGAACCGGCGGCGCAGGCGATCGTCAGGCGACGACGACGTCGACCGTGTGGTCGAGATCGCGACCGAACGAGATCACCAGCGACGCGGTCACGCGCCACTCGACCGGGCCGGTGGTCGGCGCCATCACCGACGACACCGCGCGGGCGACGTCGCCGATGCGACCCGCGGGCGGCGCGACCCGGCCGCCGCCGACGTCGCGCGGGACCGCGAGGCTGAACGCTAGCTCCTCGCGCTGGTAGCGGCGCGCGCCGCCCAGCTCCGACTCGAAGCGGTAGATCGTCGACGCGGTCGGCGTGCGGACGCCGCCGCGCAGCTCGACGCCGCGCTGGGTCGCGCGCAGCTCGACGATCAGCCGCTTGGCCTCGACCGGCTCGGGCAGCTCGAGCATGACCTTGCCGCGCAGCTCGCCACCGGGCGCGGCGCGGGTGGCGTCGAGCGCGACGCGGACGTTGCCGCGGCCGACGCCGGTCACGGTCTTGCCCGCCTTCACCGCCGTCGTGCCCGCGGTCTTCACCGCGCTGCCGACGCGCTTGAAGAACTTGTTCGCGGCGTTGATGATCTCGTCGTCGGTGGCCATGGCGCGACTGTGCCACGAGCCAGCGTGTGCGGGGCGATCAAGCAAGCGTCGCCGAGCTCGTGACCGCGCAGCCCGGCGGCGGCGGCGAGCGCGAACGCGCGATCGAGGGCGCCGCGATCGACCAGCGCGCCGAGCAGACGGAAGTGACTCTCCTCGGGGCCGTGGAGACCGCTGATCACGCCGTCGACGATGCCCAGGCGATGCGCGGGCGTGACGATCAGCGACGCGAGGCCGGAGCCGGCCGCGAGCCCACCGGGCGCGAGCGCCGCCGACTCGAGGGCGCGCACGACGGTGGTGCCGACCGCGATCACGCGGCCGCCGACCGCGCGCGCCGCGGCGATCGCCCGCACCGTCGCGGCCGGGATCTCGTACGGCTCGGGCAGGGGCAAGCCGGCGTCGAGCGTCGAGTCGCCGGTCGACGACAGGCCCGCGGCGTGGGTGAGCGTCGCCAGCGCGACGTCGCGGCGCCGCAGCGCGAGCAAGAGCTCCCAGGTCAGCGGCCGACCGGCCGACGGCATCTCGACCGACCACGGCCGCGCCGCGAAGGCGGTCTGCACCGCCCACAGCGGCAGCGGCGCCACGCGATGCGCGTACTGCACCGGTCGACCCGCGGCGTAGAGCGCCTGCCACCACGCGTCGCCGTCGCGATCGAAGCGCACGGTCAGGCGGCGGCCGTCGACCGCGACGACCCGCGCGTGCAGCGCGTCGCCGAACGTGAGGCGATCACCGGGCGCGAGCGGCGGCGGCGGCGCGCGATGCTCGGTCGGCGTGGTGTGATCGCCGGCGCCGAACCCGATCGCGTCGACCGCGGGGCCGCGCACCGGCGGCACCAGGCGCAGCTCGATCGGCTCGCCGCGCGCGGTCGTGCCGGTGAGCGACGCTGGCAGGGTCGCGGCGTCGTTCACGACCACGACGTCGCCGGCGCCGAGCAGCGACGGCAGCGCCGCGAACCGCCGCAGCGCCACCGCGCCGTCGATCGGATCGATCACGACCAGCTGCACCGCGTGGCGATCGACCGCGTCGGTGGCGAGCGGCCCGATCATCGCCAGGCTCCGGCCTCGAGGCGCGCCCCGCTCGGCGCCCGCGCGCGATCGCCGATCATCGCGACGATCGCCGCGGCGACCCGGGCCGGATCCGCGAGCGTCGATCGATCGGCGTCGGGGATCGCCGCCGCGTGCATCGCGGTGTCCATCTCGCCGGGATCGACCGCGAGCACCCGCACGCCGGTGCCGTCGAGCTCGGCGGCGAGGATGCGCGCGAGGTGATCCTGCGCGGCCTTGGCGGCGCCGTACGCGCCCCACCGCGGATACGCGGCGACCGCGGCGTCGGAGCTGACGTGGACGATCACGCCGTCGCCGCGCAGCACCATCGGCCCGGCCAGCAGCTTGGTCAGGCGGAACGGGCCGACCAGGTTGGTCTCGAGGACCGCGGCCAGATCCTCGCAGTCGGTGTCGAGCAGGAGCCGCAGCGGCGTCGGGCCGAGCGTGCTGGCGTTGTGGATCGCGACGTCGATCGCGCCGACCAGCGCGCCGGCCTGCCCGGCGATGCGCGCGACCGCGTCCTGGTCGGCGATGTCGGCGACGATCGCGTGGGCGTCGCCACCGCGGCCGCGGATCGCGGCGATCGCGTCGTGCAGCTCGGCCGCGCCACGCGCGACGCCGACGACGCGGGCGCCCGCGTCGGCCAGCGCCGCCGCCAGCGCCCGCCCCAGCCCGCGGCTCGCTCCGGTGACGAGCGCCGCCTTGCCTTCGAGTGTCCTGGTGTTGGTCATGGCGCCAGCGTGCGTCGCCGCGTCCATTCTGTCGTCCGTCCTGCTATTACCTTGGCAGGAGGTCAATCCATGAGTCAGGACGCCACCGCGCACCTCGCGGCCAACGTGCGCAGCATCCGCGAGGCCCGCGGGCTCTCGCAGCAGCAGATCGCGAAGCTGGCCGGGGTCCCGCGCGCGACGTGGTCGCACCTCGAGTCGGGCGCCGCCAACCCGACGCTCGCGGTGCTGACCAAGGTCGCCGACGCGCTCCAGGTCCGCCTCGACGAGCTGCTGGCGTCGCCGCGGACGCCGGTGCGGCACCTGCGCGCCGCCGAGCTGCCGACCCGCCAGCGCGGCGCGGTCAAGATCCGCAAGCTCCTGCCCGAGCCGCTGGCCGGCCTCGATCTCGAGCGGCTGGTGCTGCCGCCCGGCGCGCGCATGGCCGGCGTGCCCCACGGCCCCGGCACCCGCGAGTACCTCGCGTGCGAGCGCGGCGTGATCGAGCTGTTCGTCGCGGGCGACGGCTTTCGCCTCGACGCCGGCGACGTCGTGGTGTTCCGCGGCGATCAGCGCCACGGCTATCACAACCCCGGCCGCGACGAGACCGTCGCCTACAGCGTCATCGCCTTCGCGCCGATCGCGTCGTGACGCGGGCGGGTCAGAAGATCTCCGCGCACCACGGCGCGATCGGCCACGCGAACATCCGATCGGCGCGGGCCAGCGCGTCGGGCCCGCCGCGGATCGCTCCGACCCGGGCCAGCAGCGACGGCGCGACGCCGCCGAGGTAGATCGACGCCAGCGCCGCGGGCTCGAGCTCCAGCTCCGGCGCCGCGGTCGTCGCCTCGCAGCGACCGACGCCACCGTCGACGATCAGCTCCCACCGCGCGTCGGCGACCGCGAGCCGCAGGCCGCCGTCGCTCGGGTAGCGCCGCGCCGCCAAGGTCGCCGCGACGTCGACGATGCGCAGCCACAGCGTGTCGTCGCGGCGCCGCCGCGTGACGCTGCGGCGATCGCGCGCCAGCCAGGGCGCGAGCGCGTCGGTCGGCGCGTTCCAGTAGCCGATCCGCGGGAACAGATCGACGTGCGTGACGTGGTGCCACAAGGTCGCCTCGGCGATCGCGTCGAGCCCGATCTGCTCCTCAAGCTCGAGCGCGCCATCGGCGCGGCCGTCGACGAAGCCGAGCTGCTGGCGGAACACCGCGTACCCGGTCAGCGCGTCGCCGCGCTGCGTGACGACGTAGCGGCGCGGGCCGCGCTTGCGCAGGTCGGCGCGGTCGGCGAAGCGCCGCAGCCGCCACCACGCCTCGTCGCGCGCGAACATGCCGGGCCGCGCCCGCATCGCGCGATCGTAGAGGCCGGGCAGCGCCGCGATCGCCGCGGCCTCGTCGAGCTGCACCACCGTGTCGCGGGTGCCGACCACGCGATGGTCGTCGGGGACCAGCGCCAGCTCGTCGCTCTCGGCGGCGACGCCGTAGCCGAACCGGCCGTAGATCGATCCCTCCGACGCCCACAACCCCGACAGCGGCTCGCCGCGCGCCGCGACGTCGTCGAGGTGCGCCGCGATCATCCGACGCAGCAACCCGCGCCGTCGGTGGGTCGGCCGCACCGTCACCTGGGTCAGCGCGCCCATCGGCACGGTGCCGCCGCACACGCCGAGCGTGAACGAGTACGCCGCCGCGGTCGCGACCAGCGCCGCGCCATCGAACGCGCAGTAGGTGCGCGCGCGATCGACCAGGGTCCGGAACCGCTCGTCGCCGTGCGGATCGTTGGCCGGGTCCATCGCGAACACGTCGTGGAGACAGCTCCGGAACGCCGCGACCTCGTCGGCGGCGATCGCGCGGATCACCAGGCCGTCGTCGACGACGGTCACGCCCGCACCTCCAGCTCGCGGCCGAGCAACCAGCCGATCGCGCCCGCGCCCGCGTACAGCACCGCGCCGACGTGGAACGTCACGCCGAACCCAGCGTTGATCGCGATCACCGTCGCGCCGACCGTGCCGATCACCGACATGCCGCCGTTGATGCCCCAGGCCCACGGGATGATCCGCGGGTCGACCGCGGCCAGCAGCCGCACCCCGAGCGGCAGCATCAGCCCCATCGCCAGCCCGAACGCCAGCACCACCGCCGCCGCCAGCGCCATGCGCGCGGGCAAGGCGATCGCGATCATCGCGCGCAGCACGTCGGCGAGGAACAGCCCGGCCGCGATCGCCAGCACCGCGAGCAGCACGCCGCCGAGCAGGGTGCCGTGACCGGGCCGGCCGCGGAACCGCCGCGACAGCCGCGCGCCGATCGCGGTGCCGAGCAGCACCGCGAACAGCACCACCACCAGCGAGTACGACGGATGGCCGAGGAACAACGACAGCCGCTGCATCAGCGCGATCTCGACGACCATGAACGCGAAGCCGATCGCCGCGAAGTAGCCGAGCCCGAGGACGCGGCGGCGCCAGCCCCGCGGATCGGCGTCGCCACTCGCCAGATCGCCCCACCGCCGCAGCGCCAGCGGCACGAACACGAACGCGAACGTCAGCACCACCAGCACCACCGACAGCGCGCTGAGCAGCCACAGCGCCGGGTTGGTGATGCTCGCGTCCGACAGCTTCGCCCACGACAGGAGCTGCGTCGGCTTCACGAAGTAGAAGAAGAACGGCCGATCGTCGGTCGGCGGCGTGAGGTCGCTCGGGTACCGCCGCACCAGATCGCTCCACGCCCCGGCCGCGAGCATGCTCGCCAGCTCGGGCACCAGCGCCACCTTCGGCGACAGCATCACCTGGTGGCCGAGCTGCCTGCACCAGCCGTCGAGCCGCGCGATCTCGTCGTCGGTCAGCGGGGTCTTCTTGACGATCAGCGTGCCGAAGTTGCCGTGCTTGGCGAGGTACATGTGCTTGCGGGTCAGGCTCGGCGGCACGCCGTCGGCCTCGAGCGCCGCGGCCGCGAGGATCACCAGGCGCATCGTCTCGGGGCCGGCCAGGAACGTCCACCACCGCGTCACCGTCACGATGCCGCCGTCGTTGAGATGCGCGTAGTAGTCCTGGAACGCCTCGACGGTGTAGAGGGTGTTCTCGGTCAGCGCGAACGCGCCCGACGCGGTCGCGGCCCAGGTGTCGACCAGGGAGGTCTGGATGACGTCGTAGCGCGCGGTGGTGCGGCGCACGAAGCTGCGGCCCTCGTCGACCGCGATCGTCACCCGGGGATCGCGGTACAGCCCGCCCGACGCCGCCTCGAACTCGTCGCGCATGATCGCGTCGGCGATGAGCGGGTTGATCTCGACCGCGGTGACGTGCTTCACACCCGATGCCAGCGCCCGCGCGACGTCGATGCCGCCGCCCGGCCCGATGATCATCGCCGCGGGCGCGCCGCCGGGATGCACGGTGTACGCGAGCGCGGTGATGTCGACCATCCACAAGCTCGACGACGCGTCGCGCAGGTGCGCGATCGGCGTGCGCGCCGCCGAGTCGATGCGGATGTCGAACTTGTCGGGCCCCATCTTCTCGACGGTGATGTGCGAGAACGTGTTCCACTCGTCGAACACCACCCGGTCGGCCCGCACCGACTTGGCGCTGGGCGGCGCGAACACGCCGGTCGTGAGCGTGAGCACCAGCAGGAGCGCGCTGGCGCCGAGCGCGCAGAGCGATCGCCGCGTCGTCGCGAACAGCACCGCGGCGCCGCACGCCAGCACCGCCACCGACGTCACCAGCCCGGGTCCGCCCAGCAGCCGGATCACCAGGCCGACCGCCAGCGCCGCGAGCGACGCGCCCGCGAGGTCGAAGACGTAGACCCGATCGATGTCGCGGCGGAAGTGGGTGATCGCCAGCGACACCACCGTGCCGGCGAAGAAGAACGGCAAGAACGTCACGCCGCACAGGAGCAGCAGCTGGATGACGCTGATGTTGGTGAACTTCGGCGCCTCGCCGAGGCCGACGTGGGCGTCCATCGGATTGGCGAGCACGTAGGCGAGCACCAGGATCGTCGCCGCCGCGAACCGCCGCGACGCCCGAGCCAGATCGTCGACGACGGTGGCCTCGGTGTAGCGCTCGGAGAACGCGTAGACCCAGACCCCGCTCGCGCCCATGCCGAGCAGCGCGACCGCGATCGCAAAGAACGTGAAGTGATAGAACATCAGCGCCGAGAAGATCCGCGTCAGCGCGACCTCGAGCAGCAGGTTCGCGGCGCACACCAGCGAGATGCCGAACAGCAAGCGGCGCGACGGCGGCGACGGCTCGGTCATGAGGCCCCACGGTGCCAGCGCGCCCGGGCGGCCACAAGCGCAACGGCGCACCGTCGATCGCAGTAGAATCGGCGGATGTGGCGCCGATGGTGGTGGCTCCCGTGCGCGGCGATCGCGATCGGCGCCGCGCTCACCGCGCTGGTGGCGCGCGAGGTCGGCCGCCGCGATCAGCTGGCGCGCCGCGCCGCGCTCGACGATGCCAGGCCCCGGGTCGGGTTCGCGGTGCGCGATCGGATCCGGCTGCCGGCCGAGGCGCTGCACACGGTCGGCGCGTTCCTGGCCCACGCGCCCACCGTCGAGCGCGCGACGTTCGACGCGGTCGCGGCCGACGTCCTGGCGCGGCTGCCGCCGGTCTACGCCCTCGAGTGGGCGCCGATGGTCACCGCCGATCAGCGCGCCGCGGTCGAGGCCCAGGCCGGCCGCGACCTCCGCCCCGACTGGCGCGTCCGCGAGCCCGGCCCCGACGGCCTGGTCACCGCGACGGTGCGCGCCCGCTACCTGCCGATCCTGTTCTCGTATCCGACCAACGACGCCTGGGGCTTCGACGTCCTGTCGCGACCCGAGTCGCAGCGCACCTCGGCGACGGCGTGTCAGCGCGGCGAGACCACCGCGTCGCCGCGCTACCGCCTGATCGAGGACGCCGAGGACCGCGCGTCGATCATCATCTACCAGCCGGTGTGGCGCGGCGGTCAGATCCCGACGACCGCGCGCTGCGAGTCGATGCACGGCCTCGCGGTGCTGATCTTCCGCGTGTCCGACGTGCTCGCCGAGGTCGTCGTCCGGGCCGAGCGCGATCGACTCGACGTCGTCGTCGACGACGTGACCACCGCGGGCGCCGCCGAGCGGTTGTTCGAGAGCCGACCGGGCGCCGCCGCGCGCGCCGCCCGGGTCGATCACGTCGACACGCCGCTGCCGCTGTACGGCCGGACCTGGCGGGTGCGGCTGGCGTCGACCGCACCGGCCGCGAGCCGGGTCCCCGCGATCGCGATCGGCGCCGCGCTCACCGCGATCGCGACCGGCCTGCTGGTGGTGATCGCGTGGCTCTTCACCCATCGCCGCCGCCTGACCGCGATGTCGCGCCTCGGTCAGTACCAGGTCGAGCGCGAGCTCGGCCGCGGCGCGATGGGCGTGGTGTATCGCGCCCGTCACCGCCTGCTCGGCCGCCCCGCCGCGCTCAAGCTGCTCGCGCCCGATCTGGTCGACGCCGCGTCGCGCGCGCGGTTCGAGCGCGAGGTCCGGCTCGCCGCGCAGCTCCAGCACCCCGGCATCGTCACCGTCTACGATTTCGGCGTCACCGCCGAGGGCCTGTTCTTCTACGCCATGGAGCTGCTCGACGGCATCACCGTGCGCGATCTGATCCAGGACGCCGCCGAGGTGCCGGTCGCGCGCAGCATCCACATCGTCCGCCAGGTCGCGGCGGCGCTGAGCGAGGCCCACCGCAACCGCATCGTCCACCGCGATCTCGCGCCCGCCAACCTGATGATCACGGTGCGCGCCGACACCTACGACGTCGTGAAGGTCCTCGACTTCGGGCTGGTGAAGCGGATCCGCGCGGTCGCCAGCGACGACGTCCGCGACAGCGCCGAGTCCGACCCGGGCGTGGTGATCGGCTCGCCCGGCTTCATCGCCCCCGAGGTGCTGCGCGGCCGCGACGCCGACGAGCGGGTCGACGTCTACGCGCTCGGCGCGGTGTGGTACGCGCTGCTCACCGGCCTGACGCCGTTCTCGGGCTCGACGCCCGCCGCGATCATGCGGGCCCAGCTGCGCGGCGCGCCGGTGTCGCTGCGCAAGCTGCGGCCGACCTTGCCCGCCGCGATCGAGGAGCTGATCATGGATTGCATGCAGCCCGATCCGCGGCTGCGGGTGCGCTCGATGGCGGATCTGCTGCTGCGCCTCGACACGCTCGACGTGCCGGCGTGGACGCAGGACGACGCCCGCGCCTGGTGGGCCGCGCGACGGAGTTAGGCTACCGTCGCCGGATGTCACGCAAGGACGACGCGCTCGAGTATCACCGTCGCGGTCGCAACGGGAAGATCGAGGTCGTGTCGTCGAAGCCGCTGGTGAGTCAGCACGATCTGTCGCTCGCGTATACGCCCGGCGTCGCGGCGCCGTGCCTCGAGATCGCCCGCGATCCCGACGCCAGCTGGGAGTACACCGCGCGCGGCAACCTGGTCGCGGTGATCTCCAACGGCACCGCGGTGCTCGGCCTCGGCGACATCGGCGCCGCCGCCGGCAAGCCGGTCATGGAGGGCAAGGCCTGCCTGTTCAAGAAGTTTGCCGACATCGACGTCTTCGATCTCGAGATCGACGAGAAGGACGTCGACAAGCTGGTCGCGATCGTCGCGGCACTGGAGCCGACCTTCGGCGGCATCAACCTCGAGGACATCGCCGCGCCGGCGTGCTTCGAGGTCGAGGAGAAGCTGCGCGCGCGCATGTCGATCCCGGTCTTCCACGACGATCAGCACGGCACCGCGATCATCACCGGCGCCGGGCTGCTCAACGCGGTCGCCCTCGCCGACAAGCGCCTCGAGGACCTCCGGCTGGTGGTGTCGGGCGCGGGCGCGGCCGCGATCGCGTGCGTCGAGTTCTTCGTGTCGCTCGGCCTGCGCCGCGACCACGTCGTCCTGTGCGACTCGCAGGGCGTCGTCCACGTCGGCCGCACCGATCTCAACCGCCACAAGCAGCGCTTGGCCGCGCCCGACGACGGCCGCCGCTCGCTGGCCGACGCGCTGCACGGCGCCGACATGTTCATGGGCCTGTCGATCGCCGGCGTGGTGTCGCCGGCGATGCTCGCGACCATGGCGCCGCGGCCGATCGTGTTCGCGCTCGCCAACCCCGATCCCGAGATCGGCTATCCCGAGGCGGTGGCGGCGCGGCCCGACGCGCTGGTCGCGACCGGACGCTCCGACTTTCCCAACCAGGTGAACAACGTCCTCGGCTTCCCCTACGTCTTCCGCGGCGCCCTCGACGTCCGGGCCCGCGCCGTGAGCGAGCCGATGAAGGTCGCGGCGGCGCGCGCGCTGGCCGAGCTGGCCCGCGAGCCGGTGCCCGAGAGCGTGATCGCCGCGTACGGCGGCAAGCCGCTGCGCTTCGGCCCCGAGTACTTCATCCCCAAGCCGTTCGATCCGCGGGTCTTGTGGTGGGTCGCGCCCGCGGTCGCCGAGGCCGCGATCGCGTCAGGCGTCGCCCGCTTGCCGCTCGACATCGCCGAGTACCGCGAGCGCCTGATGCGCAAGTCGTCGAACGCCGCGTTCTCGATCATGCGCGGCCTGACCCGCACCGCGCAGTCCGATCCGCGCCGCATCGTGTTCGCCGAGGCCGGCAACCCGCGGGTGCTGCGCGCGATCCAGCAGATCGTCGATCAGGGCATCGCCCGCCCGGTGCTGGTCGGGCGCGGCGACGAGATCCGCGCGATGTGCGCCGAGTCGTCGCTCAGCCTGCTCGACCACGTCGAGCTGATCGATCCGCGCGAGGCGGCGTTCGCCGATCGCATCGAGCGCTACGCGGTGCGGCTCGCGACCTTGCGCGCCCGCAAGGGCATGACCTTGGCAATGGCGCGCACGCTGGTCCGCCAGAGCAACTACTACGGGATGATGATGCTCGACGCCGGCGACGTCGACGGCGCGGTCGGCGGCTTCACGCGCACCTATCCCGAGAGCGTGCGGCCGGCGTTGCAGATCCTCGGCCTCGCGCCCGGCGCCAAGGTCGCGGTCGGCATGTACATGATGATCCTGCAGAACGCGGTGAAGTTCTTCGGCGACACCGTCTTCAACATCGCGCCCGACGCCGAGCAGCTCGCCGACATCGCGGTGCAGATGGCCGACGCGGTCGCCGGTTTCGGCGTGACGCCGCGGGTCGCGATGATCAGCTACTCGAACTTCGGCGCGGTCCGGCATCCGGACGTCGATCGAGTCCAGGCCGCGCTCGCGATCGCGCGGGCCCGTCGGCCCGAGCTCGAGATCGACGGCGAGATGCAGCCCGAGATCGCCCTCGACGAGCGCCGCCGCAAGGACCTCTATCCGTTCTCGACGCTCACCAACAACGCCAACGTGCTGGTGTTCTCGAGCCTCGCGGCCGGCAACGCCGCGTACCAGACCCTCGAGTGCCTGGGCGGCGCGGCGGCGGTGGGGCCGATCTTGCTCGGCGTCGGCAAGCCGGCCGCGCTGTTGCAGAACGAGTCGACCGTCGACGACATCGTCCACCTGACCGCGTACACCGTCGTGAAGGCCCAGCTCGCGTCGCGGCGCTGACCGCGCGATCAGAACGAGCCGTAGATCACGGGCACGCGGATCTCGACGTAGCGCTCGCCGAGGTAGCTGCGCGGCACGACCTCGAACTTCGGCAGCTCGAGCCGGACCGCGTGCCCCGCGATCCCGACCTGGAGCGCGGTGTCGATCGCCGCGGCGCCGTGACGGAAGTGGATGTTGCTCTCGAGCTTCAGCGACAAGAAGCCGGAGTCACCGCCGGCGACGCGGAGGCGGGCGCGGCGGGTGCGGCCGTCGAGCTTGAACTGCACGGTGTCGAGCGTGAGCGCCCGCAGGTGGCCGTCGACCGACGTCCCGAGCTCGGTGAGCCGCAGCTCCATCTGCTCGCGGAACGACGGCTTGCCGTCGGGGATCGGGGTCAAAACCGCGGGATCGTCGGCGCGCGCGGAGGCCGCCAGCACCACCACGCCACCGACGAGAACACCGAGGCGGATCACGCCGCGATCGTGGGCTCCCGATGCGCGACGGTCAAGCAGTTCCGCGCGGCGCGCCGTGCTACATGCGCCACGATGCTCACGCTCGGCGAGTGGCTCGCATGCGAACCGTTCGGGCTCGCGATGTCGAGCGGCTTCTTCGGCTTCTTCGCCCACGCCGGCATGCTGTCGGCGCTGGTCGACCGCGGCCTGCGCCCCGCCCACGTCGGCGGTTCGAGCGCGGGCGCGCTGGTCGCGGGCGCCTACGCCGCGAACCTGCCGCCCGACGAGCTCGGCCGCGTGCTCACCGGCCTCGATCGCGCCGCGTTCTGGGATCCGACCCCCGGCCTCGGGCTGCTCGCGGGCCACAAGTTCGACGCGCTGTTGCGCGGCGTGTTGCCGACGACGCGCTTCGACGCGTGCGCGGTCCCGGTGCGGATCAGCGGGTTCGACATCCTGGCGCGACGCACCGCGGTGCTCGCCGAGGGTGATCTGGTCGACGCGATCCGCGCGTCGTGCGCGGTGCCCGGCATGTTCCAGCCGGTGTGGATCGGGCGCCGCCCGTACTGGGACGGCGGCATCCTCGATCGGCCCGGCCTGGTCGGCGTGCCGCCCGGCCGCCTGCTGTTCCATCACCTCGCCGCGCGCTCGCCGTGGCGTCGCGCCAACGCCGCCTCCCTCGCGCTGCCGCGCCGCGCCGCGCTGATCAGCCTCGTGATCGACGACCTGCCGCGGTCCGGACCCTGGAAGCTCGACGCCGGCCGCCGCGCCCTGACCCTGGCCCGCGACGCCACCGCCCGCGCCCTCGATCGGCCGATCGTCGACGGCGTGGTCCGGCTCGCCGCGTCGTGACGGGTCGACCTCACCAGGGCAGGAGCTCGAGCCACTTGAGTCGATGATCGATCGCTCCCGGCTCGTCAGCGGGGTTCTGGATCGTGTGGGGCCACAGCCAGCGACGCAGCGCGCGGGTGCCGAGCAAGAACTGCGGGTCGTGGGAGTCGACCAGCGTCGGCCATGCCGTGATCATCTTGCAGTCGGCGAGGTCGCGCACGACGGGCAGCGGCTCGACCGTGGGCAGCGGCGGCAACGTCGCCCAGATCGC
>JAYTAJ010000864.1:0-3241 GCA_043737575.1 Myxococcales bacterium
TGATCATCCTCGGCACCGCCGCGCTGTTCGTGCCGCTGCGGGTCGATCATCCGGTGTGGATGGTCGGGTTCCTGGTGCTGACCGCGACGACGTTCAGCCTGTTCGGCTTCATCATCGGCATCTGGGCCAAGGGCTTCGAGCAGCTCCAGATCATCCCGATGCTGGTGGTCACGCCGCTGACCTTCCTCGGCGGCGCGTTCTACTCCGTCGACATGCTGTCGTCGACCTGGCGGACGATCACGCTGTTCAATCCGATCGTGTACCTGGTGAGCGGGCTGCGCTGGAGCTTCTACAGCACGTCGGACGTCGGCGTCGGCACCAGCCTGGCGATCACGGTCGGCTTCCTGGTGGCGTGCATCGCCGTCGTCGGCTGGATGTTCCGCACCGGGTATCGGCTCAAGAACTGAGCCGCGCCGTGAGGCCGGTCGAGCGGACCGCGCGGCGGGCGCCGCCGTCGGCGAGGATGCGCAGCGAGCCGACCACGACCGCGCTGGTCCGGGCCCGGGTGAGCGCGGTGTAGACCAGCTCGCGGCTGACCAGCGGCAGATCGTCGGGTGGCAGCAGCAGCGTGACCTGGCCGAGCTCGGAGCCCTGGCTCTTGTGGACGGTCATCGCCCAGCCGAGCTCGATGCCGCCGCGCAGCGCGTCGACCGGGAACGGCACCAGGTCGTCGCCGCGGCGGAACACCACGCGGTAGTGCTGGGCGCCGTCGTCGTCGATCACGCGGGCGATGACGCCCTGATCGCCGTTCCACAGCCCGCGCGTGTAGTCGTTGCGGGTCTGCACCACCGGCTCGCCGGGCAGGAACTCGGGGGCGCCGTCGACGGTGGCCTCGGCGAGGACGTGGCCGTGGCAGCGCTGGCCGACGCCGATCGCGCCGAGCGATCCGGCGCGGGTCACCGCGAGCAGGCGCGACGCCTCGTGGGCGGCGAGCAGCGCGGCGAGGCGATCGGCGTCGCCGTCGTTCCAGCGTCCGGCGGTGCGGCGGTAGCTGCGGTGAGCGAGGTCGCCGAGGATCTGCCAGCGTCGGGCCCACCACGCGTCGACGTAGGCGAGCGCCGCGGTCGGATCGGCGTCGATCACCTCGACGCCGCGGCCGGTGATCTCGGCGGCCGAGGCCCGGGCCTGGGCCAGGCGCTCGCCGCGTCCGGGGGTGAGGCGCTTGGCGTCGCCGGCCAGCACCGCGGCGGCGGCGGTGAGGATCGCGCGGCCGCCGGCGTCGTCGGTGTCGACCCGGAAGCTGCGGGTCAGGCGCGCGGTCCACGCCGCGCCGCTGCGCGCCGCGACCGCGATCAGATCGGTGAGGACCTGACCGGCCTCGACCGACGGCAGCTGATCGGGATCGCCGACCAGGACCAGGCGAGTCTCGGGGCCGAGCGCGGCGACCAGGCGCTCCATCAGCGCCAGATCGATCATCGACGCCTCGTCGACGATCACCGCGCGGTGCGGCAGCGGGTTGCCCTCGCCGTGGTGGAAGCTGCCGCCCGGGAGATAGCCGAGCAGGCGATGCAGCGTGCTCGCTTGCGGCGCGTCGCCGTCGCCGCGCCGGGCCCGCAGGCTCTCGCCCATGCGGTGCGCGGCCTTGCCGGTCGGCGCGGCCAGCGCGATCGCGTCGACGCCGACGCCGACGTGGCCGAGCGCGGCGACGATCGCCGACAGGGTCGCGGTCTTGCCGGTGCCGGGGCCGCCGGTGATCACCGCGAGCGTATGGCCGAGCGCGGCGCCGACCGCGACCGCCTGTTCGTCCGAGATCCGGACGTCGCGGATCGCGTCGACCGCGGCGGCGGTGGCGGCGGGATCGCCGATCACGCGCCCGAGCCGCGGCGCCAGCCGCGCGGCGAGCCGGGTCTCGAGCCACCACAGCCGATGCGGATACAGGCAGTCGTCGTCGAACACCAGCGGCCACGCGACCTCGCCGCGCGGCGGCGGGCCGACCACCTCGTGGAACCCGCCCGTGCCGAGCCCGCGCAGGCTCTTCAGCACCTGGCGCGCCTCGAGCTCACCGTCGAGCCCGGCGGCCCGGATCACGCCCTCACACAGCGCGAGGCCGGGGCCTTTCGGATCGAGCGGCAAGCGGGTCGAGCCCTGGCGCTCGGCGAGCAAGAGCGCGAGCACGCCGACCGCGAAGCTGCGGCGCTCGATCGGCCCGAGCCACGCGTTCCACTTGACCAGCTCCTCGGCGAGGTAGAGCCCGGCGTCGCCGAGATCGCAGCGGCGCGCGCCGACGCCGAGCCGGCGGAACAGCTCGTCGTCGCGCTGATCGTCGCCGACGAACAGCCGTCGCACCGCGCCGACCGGGGACAGCGCGGTCATGCGAAGTCTCGCTGGGCCAGCGAGCTGGCGTAGCGGCCGAGGTCGGCCCAACTCGGCGCGCGGTGGATGACCCGGTTCGGGCGCAGGAAGTAGTAGAGCAGGCCGCCGAACCGCGCCGCGGCGTCGTCGGGATCGGCGAGGCGCAGCATGCGCGCGGCGGCGACCGCGTACAGCTCGGCCTGCAGCGCGTAGTGCTCGTCGGTGTGGCGGCGGATCGCGTCGAGATCGTCGTCGATCACGTCGCTCTTGTAGTCGATCACGAACCAGCGCGCGTCCCACGCGACGATCGCGTCGATGAAGCCCTTCACGAAGCCGCGGCTGCCGGGCGGGCCGACCTCGAGCGGCGGATCCGGGATCGGGTAGACGAACTCGACCTCGCGCGCGAGGTGGGTCGCCGCGGCGAGCGGTGGCAGCGCGAGCGCCCCCGCCGCGATCGGCGACACGATCGTCCGATGCACCAGCGCCGCCGCGAGGGGTCGGCAGCCGGAGCTGACGCCGTACTTGCGCTCGGCGTGGGCGAACAGCGCCGCGACCTCGGGCCGAGCCCGCCAGGTCTGAGGATCGAGCGCTGCCGCGATCGCGAAGTCGGCGCGCTCGAGCACCGCGTGCAGGAGCTGACCAGTCGCGGCGCCGCCCGGCAGCTCGAGGTCGCTGGCCGAACGACGGCTGCGATCCTCGGCGGTGACCGCGGCGACGTCGAGCTCGGCGCCGTCGCGGCGCAGGCGCGAGTACGACGTCACGACGAAGCCGGCGCGGCGGCCGAGCGGCGTCGGATCGGGCGCCGACGGTGGCGGTGCCGGCAGCGCGACGTCGGCGACGTCGAGCACGCCCTCGGTGTCGCGGGCCGCGGGCCAGACGTCGATCACCAGCTCGGCGGCGCGCGATGGAAATGCGATCACGTTCCCGGCCGTGATCGGCGGTGGCGGCG
>JAYTAJ010000865.1:0-3240 GCA_043737575.1 Myxococcales bacterium
GTGACCGCGATCCGCAACGTGGCGCGATCGTACCGCAGGCGATCGGACCCGGTCGCCGCCGCGGGGTGCTATCAAGCGGGATGTCGTCCACGCTGCCCGAGACCGTCGACCTCGTCGTCGTCGGCGCGGGCACGGCGGGCGCGGCGACGGCGGCGTTCGCGGCGGCGAGGGGGTTGCGGGTGCTGTGCGTCGATCGCCGACCGCTCGACGGCGCGGGCGCGCGCTGGGTCAACGGCGTCACCCGCACCGCGTTGGCGGAGGCCGGGCTCGACGAGGTCCCGACCTTGGGTCCGCCGCCGCCGTTCCACCTGATCGCGCCGCACCAGCGCGTCGTGGTCCCGCACCACGACGTGGTCGACGTCGACATGCGCGCGCTGGTGGCGCGGTTGCACGAGCGCGCGCGCGCCGCGGGCGCGATCCTGGTCGGCGACGTCGCGGTGCGCGGCCGCGATGGCAGCATGCTGCGCACCGAGGCGGGCGACGTGCGGGCGCGGTGGCTGGTCGACGCCAGCGGCCTGGTCGGGGTCGGGCTCCTCGAGCAGTCGCCGGTCGGCGCCGAGCACCTGTGCGCCGCGGCCCAGGCGGTGTTCGAGGTCCGCGATCGCGCGGGCGCCGAGGCGTACTTCGCCGCGGTCGGCGTGCCGCCGCGCGAGGTCTGCGCCCACGTCGGCGTCGCGGGCGGCTACTCGGTGCAGAACGTGCGGCTCCACGATCACGGCGACACCGTCGGCGTGCTGACCGGATCGATCCCCGCGCTCGGCGTGCGCTCGGGCAAGGCGGTGCTCAACGACTTCGTCCGCGCCCAGCCGTGGATCGGCGCGCGGATCTACGGCGGCAGCGGCGCGATCCCGATCCGCCGGCCGCGCGATCGCCTCACCGACGGCACCGTCGCGCTGGTCGGCGACGCCGGCTGTCAGGTGTTCCCGGCCCACGGCTCGGGCATCGACGCCGGCATCCTCGCCGGCAAGCTGCTCGCCGACACCCTCGGCGCGGGCGGCACGCTGTTCGACTACGAGGCCGCGTGGCAGCGCCGCTGGGGCGGGCTGTTCGCGACCTACGACGCGGTCCGCCGCTGGAACCAGACCCTCGACGCCGACGCGCTCGACGAGGTGATCGAGCTGGGGCTGTTCGACGTCGAGATGGCGCGGGCCGGCCTCGATCAGCAGCTGCCGCGGGTCAACGCGCTGCGCCTGCGATCGAAGGCCCGCACCCTCGCCGCGAATCGCAGCTGGGCGCGCTCACTCGCCGATCTCGCCGCCCGCGCCGTCGCCGTCCAGGCCCTCTACGCCCAGTACCCGCGCAACCCCGTCGCCCGCGCCGCCTGGGCCAGCGCCGTCCAGCGCGTCCTGCCGGTCTGACTCACGGCTCGTAGTTGCATTCGCTGACCTCGGCGTTGTCGCCACAGGTCACATCGCTCGGCGCGCACGCGGTGACCTCGGTCTCGAACGCGTCGCACGCGACGACGTTGCAGGTGCACTTGCCACTGCCCTTGTAGTCGACGCCGAGGCAGCACTTGAGCTGCGACCCCGCCAGGCGGGAGCAGGACGGCACCACCTCGAACGTGTTGGCGATCGTGATCCCGAGATCGCACACGCAGTACGAGCCTTCCTTGTGCTGGAAGCACTGCGCCAGCGCGCAGACGCAGTTGTCGTTCCCGCCTTCGCAGCACTTCGCCGACGCACCGACGAGCTCGGCGTTGCACTCGTCGCCGTACACCTCGGCGCGATCGTTCTCGGCCGAGCACGAGCAGCCGAACTCGAAGCGGTAGCAGCCGCCGTCGCCGAACTGGGCGTCGCCCAGCGCGCAGCCCGCGAACCACAGCACCGCGATCGCGACGATCAATCGCATGCGTTCACCGAGCCGAAGACGCCGCACGACGTGACGTCAGCGGGCGTGCACGAGGCGACCTGCTCCTCGCCGGCGACGCACGACGACCCGCATTGACAGTAGGGGTAGCCGATGTCGGCACCGCGGCAGCACACCTCGCCGGCCGCGGGGGCGCACTCGTCGACGATGCGCCCGCCGAAGGTGAAGAGCGTCGGATGGCAGATGCAGTAGTCCGAGTCACTGAGGACGCAGATGGGGAGCGAGCACTCGCAGCCGTCGGTCGTCTCACAGCAGACATTGCCCGGTGGCCGCGACTCGAGTGAGCAGCTGATGTCCTCGGCGCTGTCGGAGTAGTCTTCGTCACACGCGCAGCCGTTTTCGAACTCGACACACGGGAGGCCGAACGTCGCGTCGACGACGGCACAGCTGGTCGCGAACAGCGCCAGCACGACGACCCAGCGCATCGTCAGAAGACTCCGACGTAGACGACCGCCGCGGCCCCGAGGTAGAGCCCGACGGGGACGAAGTCGAGCGCGTCGTACTTCGCGTTGGACGCGGTGCCCGGCAGGGTGTCGAGCAACAGCCCGACCCCCGCGGCGGCGACCCCGACGCCGATCAGGCGCCAGTCGACGCGACGACCACGCGGCTGGGTCGGAGGTCGCTCGGACTCGACCGGAGCGTCGAGCGGACGCAGGCCGGACGGCGCATCGGGGGTCGACGGCGGTGGGTCGATCGGGCCGGTCTCCGACGGCGGCGGCGGCGGCTCGACCACGGGCGGTGGCCTGGGCGCGGCGGCGAGCTGCTTCACGATCACCGCGACCTGGGTGCGCGCGTCGTCGGCCGCCTTGCCCGACGCCTCGGCGTCGAGATACTGGCGGTACAGGGCCAGCGCCTCGTCGGCGTGACCGCCGCCCTGGTTGGCGCGCGCCATGTGATAGAGCATCAGCGGCTTGGGATCGAGATCGTAGGCGGCCTTGAACTCGACGAGCGCCTCGTCGAACAGGCCCTGATCGTAGAACGCGACGCCCTGCTTGTAGTGGCCGCCCGCCTTCTTGGTCTTCGCCGCGTCGCCCGCGAGCGCGACACCATGGATCATCGCCAGCGCGGTCAGCGCCAGCACCACGAGCTTGATCGGGGTCATCGAAGCCTCACTCGTACGGATTGAGATCGTCGCCGCCCTTGGGGCGCGCCGCGCGCTTCTTGGCGATGAGCTTGGACGTGACCGTGCCCGCGGCATCGGTGGGCACGTCGATCGTGAGATCGCCGAAGCCCGACTTCTTCGCCACCAGCTCGAGGGTGCCGGGCCCGCGGGGCACCGTGAGCGTCAGCGGCGTGATCCCGACGCGCACGCCATCGAGGACGCGATAGACCGCGGCGCCGGGCGGCGTGGTCTCGATCCGCAGCTCGATCTCG
>JAYTAJ010000866.1:0-3239 GCA_043737575.1 Myxococcales bacterium
GATCAGCGCTGCAGGACGCGGGCGAGGTCGGACTCGAAGGAGGAGCGGATGAGATCGGCGGCGGCGCCGCGCAGGCGCGACTTGGTGCCCGCGAAGGCGGCGCGCGACAGGGCGCCGAGGCGGGTGGCCTCGGCGAGCGCGGTGGCGGCGAGGGCGTCGGCGGCGACGACGCGATCGAGGTAGCCGGCGGCGGCGGCCTCGGTCGGCGAGTAGATCTGCGCGAGCAAGGTCGCGCGGGTCAGCTCGGTGGGCAAGAGCCGCGCCCGCGCCAGCTCCATCGCGAGCATCGGGACCGGCAGGCCGATCGCGACCTCGTTGAGGCCGAGCTTGTAGGGCCCGTCGACGCCGAGGCGGACGTCGCCGGTCAGGACCACGAGGGCGCCGCCGGCGAGGGCGTGGCCGGTCGCGGCGATCACCAGCGGCAGCGGCAGCTCGAACAGCCGCAGGAGCAACGTCGAGCCGAGCCGCAGGAGCGCGACCGCGGCCTCGGGGCTCGACATCATCACCCGCAGATCGAAGCCGGCGCAGAAGCGATCGGCGCGGCCGGTGAGCACGATCGCGCTGGCCTCGTGCTCGGCGCGATCGATCGCAGCGAGCAGCTCGCGCAGCATCGACTCCGACAGCGCGTTGGCCTTGCCGTCGTCCATCGTGACGATCGCGACCTTGCCGGACAGCTCGTAGCGGACGATCGATTCGGACATCCGCCGACCTTACACGCTCGGTCGTCGCGCGCGACGGTGGGCTTCATGGTGGTGTGCTCCGTTACGGGTTCTGCATCGAGAACGAGGCACGCGATCGCTCGGCGCATCGATCGGGACGATTTCGCTCGTGTCCGTCGACACGGCGGCCGGCAATCGTCGGCACCGGGTGAAAGATCGACAGCTTCGGCGTCTCCTGATGGTCACGCTGGCGATCGAGCGGTCCCTATCCAGGGAACGTCCAGGCGACGGAGGAGACAGCAATGCGAGGCAATGCAATGGAACGACGTCCGTCGACGCGTGGGGCGGAAGGTGATGCGGGCGACGACGACGCGCTCCTGGTGGCGCTCGATCCGAGCCTCGGCATCTTCGCCGGGGTCGACTCGCTGGCGGTCCACGATCACGGCCTGCCGGTCGCGGTGCGCGGACGGCTGGTCGGCAGCGTGTTCACCTGGCCGCGCGAGGTCTACGGCCGCGGCGCGACCGCGGGCGACGCGCTGGTGAGCGTGGTGAGCGCGGCGCTCGAGCAGCTCGGGCTCGACACCCTCGCCGGCAAGGGCGAGGTCCCGGGCATCCGCATGGGCGTCGGCTCGCGCACGACGATCGACGCGGCGACGGTGCTCGACCTCGGCTCGATCGGCTGCTCGGTCGATCTGTCGGGCGCGGGCGAGCACGCCGCGCTCGAGGCGTGGGAGCGACGGGTCACCGCGCGGGCGTGGGCCGACGGCGCGTTCGAGGTGCGCCTCGACGATCGCGCCGAGCCGCCGCCGGTCGGTCGGGTGCTCGACTGGCACCGCGGCCGCGGCTGCCGCGTGCTGTCGGTGCTGCTCGATCGGGGACCGCCCGTGGTCGCGTGCATCGCGGCGCCGGTCGATCCGGCGGCGCCCGCGCTGATCGGCGTCGCGGCCGGGCGGACCGGCGGCGCGGCGTGGCGCGCGGCGGCGATGGAGCTGCACCAGACCTACCTGGCGCGCTGCCTCGGCGCCCGGGGGCGCGAGCTCGGCGGACGGCGCGGCCGCGGCACCGAGGGCCAGGTGCTCGGCGTCGCGCGCAACCACGTGGTCGAGCGGACCGCGCTCGACGCGGCGATCGCGGCGACCCGCCGCGTGATCGATCCCAGCACGATCGCGGCGTGGTCGCGGCCGATCGAGGCGATCGCCGTCGAGGTCACGCCGCCGGTCGCGGTGCGGCTGGGCCGCCGCGTGGTCGCCGCGGTCCTGACCGGCGCGTAGCGATCAACCGTCGAGCGGCGTGATCGGATCGCCGACGCGCAGCACCCCGCCGACGACGATCGCGGCGCGGATCCCGCCGCGGTGGAGCAGCGGCTTCAGCACCGGGTGGCCGATCAGATCGACGAGCTCCTGGCACGGCTCGGCGAGCTCGGTGCCCTCGAGCACGACGTCGCCGACGCGGAACTGGCGGCCGATGAGGTGGTTGAGCGGCACGGCGCGGGTGACCAGGTTGCGGCGCAGCAGCATCGGCGCGACGTCGATCGCGTGGTCGCGGCGCAGCGCGGTGACGGTCTCCTCCTCGATCAGCGTGACGTGGCGGATCTTGGTGTAGCCGCGCACGTGGCGGGCGATGTCGGTCGCGTAGCGATCGCCCGCGAGCCCGCAGCCCGCCGTCGCCTCGAGGTCGGCGTGGGCCACGATGGGATCACCCGAGGCCGGGCAGGTGTAGAGGCCGAGCAGCGATCCGCGGAACATCGCGCGCAGTGTACGCGACCCGCACGGTACCGTCCGGACCTTCAACCCGCTGCGCGACGCCCAGCTGCGCGGCGTCGACGTCAGCGTCGCCGCGCCACGGCTGCGCGAGCTGTGCGATCCGCGGGTCTACCTCTACGACCTCACGACCGGCACGCTGCCGACCGGCGCTGCCGCGATCGCCGCCGCGGTCAACCGGGTCTGGGGCACCCGCCACGACGCCGCCACCATCGACGCCGCGCTCGCTGTCGGGCTGCCGCCGCCGTGACGCGCGGCGGCGGTCTTGTTCTCGACATCCTGCTAGTATCCCCGCGCTCATGACCGTGGATGTCCTCGACCTGTCTGCTTCGCTCGGCTTCATCGACGAGATGTACGAGCGCTACCGCAACGATGCTTCCTCGGTCGATCCGAGCTGGCTCCCGCTGCTGTCCGGCCGCGACGCCACCGCCGCGCGACCCAACGGCGCGCAGCAAGGCGAGGCGGCGGCGCGCGCGATCGCCGCGCCGACCAACGGCCACGGCCGCCCCGGCGCCGTCACCCTGGCGCCCGCCGTCGCCGCCGCGAGCGCGTCGGTGTGGCCGCTGGTCAACGCCTACCGCAGCCGCGGCCACCTCGCCGCCGATCTCGATCCGCTCGATCTGCTCGAGCGCGTCCGGGTCTCGGAGCTCGATCCCGCGACCTGGGGCTTCACCGACGCGCTGCTCGATCAGATGGTCGAGCCGACCGGCGTCCACGGCCTGCCGCGCGCCACCGGCCGCGCGCTGCTCGAGGCGCTGCGCGACACCTACTGCGGCCCGATCGGCGTCGAGACCGCGCACATCGACTCGCCGGCGAAGCG
>JAYTAJ010000867.1:0-16937 GCA_043737575.1 Myxococcales bacterium
GAGCTGGTCGACGCGGTCGCCGAGGCCCGCGATCGCCTGATCGCCGCGATCGCCGATCACGACGACGCCATCGCCGAGAAGTACCTCGAGGGCGCCGAGATCCCGCTGATCGACCTGAAGGCCGCGCTGCGCCGCGCCGTGATCGCGGTGAAGATCGTCCCGGTCCTCGGCGGCACCGCGCTGCGCAACAAGGGCATCCACCCGCTGCTCGACGCGGTCATCGACTACCTGCCGGCGCCGACCGATCTGCCGCCGGTCACGGGCGTCGACCCGCGGAGGACGAGCCTCGCGGGCGACGTCGCCGCGGGCGGGGCCGCGCCCGAGAAGCTGTCGCGGGCGCCGCGCAACAACGAGCCGATGGCCGCGCTCGCGTTCAAGATCGCGATGGACGAGGGCCGCAAGGTCGTCTTCCTCCGCGTGTTCTCGGGGACGTTCGCGCCGGGCGACGAGCTGCTCAACGCCCGCACCGGCAAGAAGGAGAAGGTCGCGCGGCTATTCCGCATCCACGCCGACAAGCGCGAGAAGCTCGAGAAGGCGGTCGCCGGCGAGATCGTCGCCGCGGCCGGCCTCAAGGACGCGACCACGGGCGACACCATCTGCGATCCCAAGGCGCCGATCCTGCTCGAGCGCATCGACACCTACGAGCCGGTCATCTCCCAGGCGATCGAGGCCGAGAACAACGCCGCCAAGGAGCGGCTCGACTTCGCGCTCGCCAAGATGGTCGACGAGGATCCGACCTTCCGCGTGAAGGAAGACGCCGAGACCGGCCAGACCATCATCTGGGGCATGGGCGAGCTGCACCTCGAGGTCATCGTCGATCGGATGCGGCGCGAGTACGCCGTCGCCGCCAACGTCGGCAAGCCCCAGGTCGTGTATCGCGAGACCGTGCTCGGCGAGGCCGACGGCCACGCGGTGTTCGAGCGCGAGCTGAAGGAGCAGCGCATCTACGGCGAGGCTCGCTGCCACGTCCGCGCGCTGCCGCGCGGCTCGGGCGTGAAGTTCGACAAGGCGCTGGTCGGCACGATCGCGGTGCCCGACGCCGTGGTCGAGGCCGCGCTCCAGGGCCTGCGCGACGCCGCGTCGTCGGGGGCCCAGGGCTTTCCGCTCGAGGACGTCGGGGTCACGCTGACCGGGGTCGGCATCGCCGAGGGCGCCGACGCGCTGATCGGCGCGCGCGCCGCTGCCGCCGAGGCGTTCCGCCGCGCGGTCGCCGGCGCCCAGCCGACCCGCCTCGAGCCGATCATGTCGGTCGAGGTCACCGTCGACGACGAGTACCTCGGCGCGATCATCGGCGATCTCAACCAGCGCCGCGGCCAGATCCAGGACGTCGCGGTCCGCGGCGTGAAGCAGGTCGTCACCGCGCTGGTGCCGCTGCGCGCGATGTTCGGCTACTCGACGCGCATGCGCTCGCTGTCGGAAGGCCGCGCGACGTTCATGATGAAGTTCCAGTCCTACGACACGCTGTCGGGCTGAGCTACTCGTTCGCCGACCGAGCATAGGCGATTCGCGCGCGGCGATCAGACTCCTGTCGGATCGGCCGCGCCGCGGGCGACAGAGCGACGTGGTCTCACCTCTTGACCGACGTTCGGCTGCCCGACGCGCAGGGGCTCGCTGCTGGAAGGCCGCGCGACGTTCATGATGATGTTCCAGTCCTGCGATACCGTGTCCGGGTGATCCGCTCCGCGCTGATCGTTGCGACGTTGGTGTTGTCCTCGGTCGGCGCGCAGGCCGCGTATGCGCAGACCTCGGGGGTCGTGGTCACGTCGACGCCGCCCGGCGCCGAGGTGCGAGAGCGGGGCCGTCTGCTGGGCAAGACGCCCGTGACGATCGGTCCGCCGCAGGTGGCGCTCGGACGTCACGCGCTGACGATCACGCTCGATCGGCACGAACCGCAGTCGCTCGTCATCGTCGTCCGGGCGCTACGGCTCACGCGCAAGGCGGTCACGCTCGTGGCCAGGCCGGTGCTCGAGCTCCAGCACGATGATCCAGCGTTCGCTGGCGCGAATGTCTCGGTCGATGGCATCGAGGTGGGTTGGCTCTCGAGCGCCCCGGGGCTGCTCTCGCTCGCGCTCGACCAAGGCGACCACGTCGTCCAGATCGATCTGCCCAACTTCGAGCCCTGGCGCTACCAGGCCACGTTTCGCACGGGCGCGGTCACGACGGAGAAGGTCGTGCTGCGGCCGCAGTTCGGTACGGTCGTCGTCGGTGGCTCTGGCAAGGACGTCCTCGTCGGTGTGCCGCTGTTCCTCGACGACGCACCCTTTGGCGTCACCCCTCGCAGCGAGCTCGTCACCGCTGGTCGCCACCGGCTCGAGTACCGCTACGTCGGCCTGGAGTGGGCGGTCGCCGAGATCGATGTCCCGGCGAACAAGACGTTGACGATTCCGGTCGAGATGCCCGAGCTGGAGGGCTACGGCGCGAGCTGGGGGCCGGCGGACCGGGTGGAGCCGTGGCGTGCGCGAGCCGAGTGCGAGGGCAAGGAGCCGAGCGCGAACAGCTGCATCGTCGCCGCACACCATGAGCAGCGCGCGGTGCAGCGACTCGCGCAGTACCGACGTGCGTGCGCGCTCGCCGACCCCTTCGGGTGCTACGCGTACGCCTACCTACTGGCGCCGCAGAGCGCGTTCGACGCGACGAGGTTCTTCGCGAGCGCGTGCAGGCAGGGCCTGCCTGCCGCCTGCTGGGCAGCGTATGTCCCGCTCGCGCATCTGCCCGACCCGCGGGCGAATCCCGGAGACTGGAGCGAGTACCGCAAGCGAGGCGAGTCGAACCAAGTCGAGATCGGCGTGTACGGCCTGGCCGGCGTCGCCGTCGACCGGAGCGCGCCCACGTATCTCGAGGGCGGGCTCGCGATGGCGTTCGAGTTGCGCAGCTGGGCCGTCTACGAGGTCGAGCTCGGCCTGCGCGCGCTCGCGCTCGACCAACGCGACGCGACGAAGGTGGCGACCGACTACACCGGCAGGGGCGGTGTAGGCGTGACGCTGGGGGTGCGATTTCGCACCTCGTACGATGCGACGCTGTCGCTGCGAGTCGCAGGCCGAGCGACCGGATACGTCGCCGCCGACGACAGCATCGGCGGGCTCGCGGCGCTCCACTGGAAGCGCGGGTCGAATGGGTTCGAGCTCGGCGTGATGCGCGAACTGGTGCCGACCGTCTATCAAGACGTCGATGCCTTCGGGGGCCGCGTGCGCGTCGAGCGCACCGACTGGCTGTGGGCGCCTTTCTTCAAGTTTGTGCACGTGCTCGAATCGAAATAACGCAACTAAGGGCACGCGGCGGGACCGAAGCCCGGCGCGGGGCGCGGGCCGTCGTTGCCGAGCTTCGCGAGGTGGCCGGCCGCGTCGATCGTGAACCCGAGCCGGCGCTGAAGCGTGATCCAGCGCGCGGGGGCATCCTCGGCGGTGGCAGGCGGGTTCACCTGCCAGATCACGATCGTGCCGTCGTCGTGCGCGGACGCGACGAGCTTCCCATCCGGGCTGAACCGAGCGTCGCGCACCAACGGGGTCTCGCGTTCGAACAAGACCTCTTCATCGCGGCTATCCCAGACCACGACGTGCCCTTGATCCGCCTGGCGGGTCGCGTCGACGACGCGCGATCCATCGCCGGACAGATCGATACTGAGGATCTGGTCGGCCTTCTCGTACTTCTTCATCTCGGGGCCCGACAAGCGCGGGCCGGCGTAGGCGACGTCGGCGCGCGCAGCCCCGACCACCGCACCGTCGGGCGTTGCATCCACATCGACGAACGGGCCCACGATCGATGGTGCCTCATCGCGGTCACGGGTCAGATCGAAGGACCGCACGCCGTCGGCCGCGGCAGTGAGGAGGCGATGGCCCGCGGCGAATCGCACCGCCGTGACGGCCTTCGGATTGCCGCGGTTGTCGGCGTGTGCGAGGAACGCGAGCGGCCGATCGGGCGCGTCGAGCTTGAAGACCTGTGCGATCCCGCGCTTGCCCGCCGCGGCGAACCGGGTGCTCGTCCCGTCGATCGCGAGCGTGGTGATCGCGCCGAGCTTGGTCTCGTACGATCCCAGCTGGCTGCGCGATCCGAGGTCGGGGGACAACCTGACGACCTTCGCGGGTGTGACGACGATCAGGAGGCAGCTTCCGTCCGGACACGTCGCCAGCACGGGGGCCAAGCCTTCCATCGGCGCGGCGGCGATCTGGGCCGCGAGGTCGATGTTCGAGATCCGCAGGTTGGCGTCGGCGCCGACCGAGGCGACGTGCTCGGCGTCGAGGAAGCGGACGCGGTTCACCGGGCCCTGATGGGCGTGGATCGTCGCGAAGCGCGCCTCGTCGGCCGCGCGCGCTTCGACGACGGGCGCCGACGAGACCTTGCCGCGCTTCACGTCGGCGAGCGCGTGCAGGAGCGTGCGCGCAACGGGGTTCGTGGCGGCGGTCGCAGCTGCGTCGAGCTGATCCGCTCGTCGCACCCAGTACGCCTCCCACGAGGATCGCGCCGCGTCGGGCGCGTCGGCCGGCAGCTGCTGGTCGCGGGCCCCAGCGCAGATCGCCACCCACGTGGCGCGCGCGGTCGCGTCGTCGCCGGCGTTCGCAAGCTCCAACTGCAGCCGCTGCTGCCGCTCGACGCGCGCGGTGCGCTCGCGCTCGCGCTCGCGCTGCTTCAGCAGAGCGCGCACGCCGACGATGGCGCCGACGACGAGCACGATCGACAAGACGATGACGGCGCGGGTCAGGCGGCGCTGGGTGATCAGCGGCCGGGTCTGGCGCAACCACGCCAGGCCGAAGCGCTGGCGGTAGATCGGGTTGCGCACGGTCAGGTGATCGTCGGCGCCGCGGCGGACCAGGCCCGACAGCCGCAGCTCGAGGTGGGCGGCGCTGGAGCGATCGGGGACGCGGCGATCGCGCAGCACGGCGTTGTAGAGGCGGAAGGTCGCGGCCTCGTTCTCGAGGCGAGTCTCGAGGAAGCGGCTGATCGACGCCAGGTGGCCGCGGACGACGTCGCTGTTGGCGAACCCACCGTCGGCGACGAGGCCGTCGATGTCGGCGGCCTTGGTGGCCTTGCGCGCGACCGCGAGGGCGGTGAGCGCGACGGTCAGGAACGGGTGGCCGTTGGTCCAGCGCAGGATCGCGGCGAGCAGCGCGGCGCCGTCGCCACCGCCGGTCGCGAGACTGGCGTGCAGCAGTTGTAGATCGTCGACCGCGGGATCGAAGTCGCGCAGCTCGACGGTCTGGCCGACGTTGTACGGCGTGGTCCGTCGCTCCTTGATCAGCTCGCGGGTGGTGGCGACGCCGATCAGGCAGAACGTCAGGCGCTCGAGCGCGGGCTGCTCGGCGCGCTTGTTGTAGAGCGAGCGGATCGCGGTGAACAGATCGTCGGAGTAGTCGAGCTTGAGCGTCGCGTCGATCTCGTCGAGGAAGATCACGATCGGCGCGGCGATCTCGGCGCACACGACGTCGGTGAAGAACTGCAAGAGGCGCTGGTTGGGCGTGCCGCGGCCGTCCGCTTGCCACCACGCGTCGACGTCGTGATCGAGCCCGAGCTCGTCGGCGATCTTGCCGAGCAGGCCGCGGTACCAGAGCTCGCGGTCAGGTGGCGTGCCGAGGTCGCCGGCCATGTCGATGCTGGCGACCCGGGCGCCGCGCTCGGCCATCAGGCGGTGGTGCAGCCGCACCATCAGGCTCGACTTGCCCATCTGCCGCGACGTCAGGATGTTGACGAACTCGTGGGCGGCGAGCAGGTCGTAGACCGACTCGTCCTCGGTGCGGCGGATGTAGAGATCGCCGAGCTTGAGGTTGCCGCCGACCTGGAGGCGAGGAGGCGTCGCCATCACAGGTTCCGGAAGAACGCGGCGTAGAGGAAGTTGGCGGGCCGCGCGCCGCCGCCGTCGGTGCGGATCAGGCCGAGGCTGTGGAGGCGGTGGATCGGATCGGGCGCGGCGGTCTTGCCCGCGATGATCTGCTTCAGCGCGGTGAGCAGCGCCGGCTGGGCCGACAGCTTGCTGAGCTGGGCCCGCAGGTGGTCGCCGAACGGGCCGTGGGCGTCGGCGGCGACCTTGCGATCGAGCGGCACCGCGAGCTGACCGGTCTGGGCCTCGTAAAACGCGAGGCGGGTCAGGTACGGGTGGCCGCCGAGGTAGTCGTAGAGATCGTCGACGGCATCGACGAGCAGCGCGCGATCGCCGTAGCGATCGTTCAGCTCGAGGCACTGGGCGCGGGTGAAGGTCGGGACCTCGACCGGATCGCTGACGTTGAACGGCGACTGCAGCGCGTCGCTGATCAGTGCCTCGGGCTCGGTCGATAGCACCAGCGCGAGATCGAGCCCGAGCCACATCTGCGTGTTCGGTGACGCCCGGGCGTTGTGCCAGCTGCGCAGCATGCTGAAGAAGTCGTTCTTGTAGGCGCGGCCGCCGATGCGATCGACCTCGTCGAGCGCGAGCACGACCGGCCCGCGGGCGGCGGTCAGCACGCTGCGCTGCACGAAGCGCGTCATCTGCTGCTGCTTGTCGACCTTGATCGCGTCGGTGTCGAGCCCGAGGTTGTCGGCGATCGCGACCGCGAACGATTGCAGGAACGCGGGATAGGTCTCGAGATCGGCGCCGTCGAAGGTCTGGAAGTCGATCAGCGCGATCTGCTTCTTGCGGGCCTGACACGCGGCGAGGTAGCGGACCAGGAGGCTGCTCTTGCCGCGCTGGCGCGGCGCCTTGATCACCAGCGTCTGCCCGTCGTCGGCGGCGGTCGCGTCGATCAGCTCGTCGCACGGCCGGCGGATGTAGAAGCGATCGTGGGCGCGCAGCGTGCCGCCCGGGGCGGTAGGCCGTGGATCCTGGGCCGGCGACGGCCGCGCGCTGCCGGCCGGCGCCGCGATGACCTGCGGTGGCGACACCGCCGACGACTCGATCGCCCGCGTCGGTCCCTGGGCGATCGCGCGGGTGACGTGGGCGAGCACGGTCGGGTCGTCGGCCGCGAGCTCCCACAGGACGTACTGGAAGCGATCGAGGTAGTACGCCATCTCGTAGTCGAGCGGGCCCTCGTAGCGGATCCGCACGGGCAGGATCATCGGCTTGCCGGTGCGGCGCTGGCTGCGATAGGCGGCGCGGACCTCGTCCTGCACCATCTCGCGCGCGATCGATCCCTCCGACACCAGCACGATGAACACGTCGCTGGCGGCGATCTGCCGGCTGATCTCCTGGGCCCACGACGTCCCGACCGTCATGCCGACGTCGATGAACACCTGATGGCCGCGGCTGGTCAGCGCGGCGTGGAGCCGCGTCGCCAGGCCGGCCTCGTCGCCCTCGTGACGGTACGACAGGAAGATCCGCTGATCGATCGGCGCCGGCGTGGCGTCGACGGCGACGAGGGCGCGCAGCCGGCCGAGCTCGTGGGCGCGGCGCTTGGGATCGCGGCAGTCGAGTCGCACCTTCATATCGAGGCGCGGCGGCAGCGTGCAGTCGACGAGCAAGAGCGGCACCAGCACGCCGCCGGTCGCGGCGAGGTGGCTCGCGAGGCTCTCGCCGAAGCTGCCCCAAGTGTCGCGCAGGAACGCGGGCGACACCACCACGACAGTGACGCGGCTGGTGGCGATCCCGTCCTCGAGGGCGCCGATGACGGTGGCGCCGAGCGGCAGCTCGCTCGACAGCCGCACCTGATCCGGCGGCAGGCCGAGCGCGGGCACCAGCTCGTCGCGCACGAACGCGAGCTCGCGCGGATCGTCGGCGTGGAGAACGAAGACGCCCACGCGGCTGGGGCGACCGGCAGAGCCTGGATCAGACACCGACCGCGAGTCTATCCCGTCAGGGCGGCGCGCTCAGTTCCCGGCCTCGCACATCCACTGGACGTAGAATGGAAACAGGTAGGCGTCGGCCGGCGTCGCGGGGACGGTGCCCGAGGTCAGATCGGCCGGCAGGCAGCCGTCGTAGGCCATGGAGCCGTGCTCGGTGCAGGTCGCGGGCGGCACCTGATCGGTCGTCGCGACGACGAAGGCGGTCGGCCACACCAGATCGAGCAGGTCGAAGTCGGTCGACGCCGCGCCGAAGTCCATCGCGATGAACGAGTCGGGCAGGGCCCACAGCCCGCCGCGATCGTGGTTGAACGAGCGCCGCGGCACCGCGAAGTCGGGCTGATCGTGCCACTGCGCGTAGGTGCGACCGCCGGTCGTGCAGTCGTCGTTGGCGCCGTCGAAGATCACGATGCCGTCGAGCGCGTCGAGCTTGGACACGAACATCGCGTGGCCGGCGCCCTGCGAGTGGCCGGAGATCACGATGCCGTCCCAGTCGATGTCGGTCGACTCGGGCACGCCGTCGTTGTCGTCGCGGCTGAGGATCTGGTCCCAGCCCTCGGTCGGGTACGTGGCGTCGAGGTGCGCGGCGAGCCGGTAGAGGCGATCGACCACCGAGTCGCCGAGGGCGACCGAGACCGCTGGCGACACCGCCGCACCGGTGACGACCTCGCGGCGCGCCGCGCCGTAGCAGCCGCAGGCGTTGCCGCAGGCGGTCTCGAGCATCGTGGTGTTGTCGTACGACAGGCCGATCGTGCGGTACCCGGTGTACGCGGCCATCGCGAGGAGCTCGTCGTACTTGTTCGGCTCCGACTGCGTGCCGGGCAGGAACAGGTAGATCTGATCGTTGCGGCGATACGGGTTGGCAGGGTCGGGCACGTAGACGCGGTGGCCGCCGCACGGCGAGCTGTTGGTGTTGCCCGGGCAGGCGGTCGGCAGCCCCATCGGGAACAGGGTCTCGGGCTGGATCGTCCGTAAGGTCGACGGGAACGCGGCGAAGTCGACCGGTGTGGCCGCCGGACAGACCTGCGCCTCGGCGGCGGGCGCGAGCGTGGCGAAGACGACGATGGCGAGACCGCAGAGCGGAGCTGGGTGCATCGCGAGTCTTCCAGCACGCGTCATGCCGCCTCGGCGGCCCATGCGATCGCGGGGATGCGCCGCGCGGCGGGACCTCGATGTCCCGCGCCGCGGGCGCGGCTGGATCGCGCAGGTCCCGCTACGACTTCAGGCGGGTGTGCAGCAGGTCGGCGAGGGCGGTCATGCCGTCGACGGTCGTGAAGATGCCCACGACCTTGTGGTTCTGCTCGACGACGACCGAGCCGGACTTGCGCTCGGCCATCAGCGTCGCGACCTCGTCGAGCGGCGCGTCGGGGCTGACCGTGAGCACGTCCGAGGTCATCGCGTCGGCGACCAGCACCAGCGCGGGATCGACGTTGTCGAGCGCGGTGATCAGCGCGACGTCGCGGTCGGACACGATGCCGACGAGCTGGTTGCCGCGCAGCACCGGCAGGTGGCGGATGCCGAGCTCGCGCATCCGCTCGTGGGCCTTGGTCAGCGATTGCTCGGCGCCGATCGTGTGCGGCGCGGGGGTCATGTAGCGCTGGATCGTCGGGATCGCTTTCATGACTCGACATCAGTGCACGACGTGTGCCCCGACGCATGCGCCCAGGCGCGGCAGCGGCCGCGCTGCGATCCGCGGGGCGCGCAGAACCTGCGCGGCGCGCGCACGACCTGCGCGATCTACCGCGGCCAGATGCCGAGCTCGCCGCGACTCGCCGCCGCCTCGCGCTCCTCCTCGAGCCGCCGCACGAACAGGAGCGACAGCTCGGGATCGAACTGAGTGCCGGCGCAGCGCTCGATCTCGCCGACCGCGACCTCGTGGGGCAGGGCCCGGCGATAGGCGCGGTCCGACGTCATCGCGTCGTAGGCGTCGGCGACCGCGATGATGCGCCCGACCAGCGGGATCTGGTGGCCGGCCAGGCCGCGCGGATAGCCGGCGCCGTCCCACCACTCGTGGTGACACCAGCAGCCGTCGATCAGGCCGTGCAGGCACGGCACCGGCTCGAGGATGCGCTTGCCCTTCTCCGGATGCTGGCGGAACACCCGCACCTCCTCGGCGGTGAGCTTGCCCGGCTTGTTGAGCATGTCGTAGCGGACGCCGATCTTGCCGATGTCGTGCATGACCCCGGCCTGGATCACCCGATCGACCTCGTCCTCGCCGAGCGTGAGCCCGCGCGCGATCAGCTCGGCGTAGGTCGCGACCCGCTCGGAGTGGCCGCGGGTATAGAGGTCGGTCTCCTCGAGCGCCTGGGCGAAGCCGGCGACTGTCGAGCGGAAGGTGTCCTCGAGGCTGGCGTTGGCCTTGCGCAGATCCTCGTTGCGGATCCGCAGATCGCCGTAGAGCCGGGCATTGTCGATCGCGCTGGCGGCGCGCGACGACAGCACCGTCAGCATCTTGCGGTGGCCCTCGTCGAACTTCTTGCCGCGGGTGAAGCTGTAGACGTTGACCACGCCCGAGACGTGGGCGCCGATCTGCACGGGCACCGACAGGAACGACACCAGCTCGCGATCGCCGCCGTGCAAGAGCCCGGCGAAGAACCGGCTGGCGCTGTCGCCGTGCGAGACCACGGTCTGGCCGCGATCGAACCGCTCGGTCAGCGCCTCGAACGACGGCGTCGGCGCCTCGGTCACCGACGACTGTCCGCCGACCAGCTTCATCCGCTCCTCGTAGCGGCCGGTCACGCCGTCGCGCAGGTGCAGGGTCGCGACGTCGCACGCGGTCTCCTTGACCGCGGCGCGCAGGATGGTGTCGAGGATGTGCTCGAGATCCATCGACGTCGCGAGCGCCTCGCTCACCTGATAGATCGTGAGCGCCTCGCGCAGGCGGATGTTCTCGGCCTGCAGCTGCTGGCGGTACAGCCCGCGCTGGACGACGTGGATGACCTCCTCGACCTTGAACGGCTTCAAGACGTAGTCGTAGGCGCCGCGCTTCATCGCCTCGATCGCGGTCTCGACCGTGCCGAAGCCGGTCATGATCACGGTGAGGACGTTGATGTTCTCGGCGGTCAGCTTCTCGAGCAGCTGCAGGCCCGACAGCCGCGGCATCTTGAGATCGGAGATGACGAGGTCGTAGGGCCGCAGGCGCAGCTCGTCGAGCGCCTTCTGGCCGTCCTCGCAGGTCGTGACCTGGTAGCCCTCGAGCTGCAGGAACTCGGCGAGGATCTCGCGGATGACCTTCTCGTCGTCGACGACGAGGATCCGCGCGCCGTCCGGGTTGGTCGGCTCGGACGGCCTCTGGGGCGAGATGGACGAGCTCAAGACGTTGCGGCCTACTCGCCGCTGCCGTCGGACGGCGAACCGCCGATCGTCGAGCCGCCCGCGCCCATCGACGGATCGGTACCGGCCGGCTTCGACGACATCGGATCGGGGAACTCGCTCGGCTTGCCGAGGATCTTGTCGGCCTGGGCCTGGATCGTCACCCAGCGCGTGCGCGCCGACGAGGCCTTGTTGCGCGCGTCGTCGGCGCGGCCGCGGAAGGACTCGCTCTTCTTCGAGCGCTGCGACTCCTGCTGGACGTAGCTGTCGTAGTTGAAGCCGGGCGGCGCGATGTTCTCCTTCTGCGCCAGCCGCGCCTTCTGCAGCTCGTACTGCGACTCGCGCCAGTAGGCGTTCTCGGCGGTGTAGCGGACCAGCGCCTTCAGCCAGTCCTGGTACGCCTGGTAGTACTTCACGCGCTCGTCGGCGGCGTTGCGCGCGAGCTGGGCCGCCTGCTGCTCGGACTCGGCCTCCTTGATGCGGTTCTGATCGGCCGACGTGCGCGCCGCGTCGACGCGGCTCTTGGCCGACGACTCGTCGAGCTTCGCCGCCTTCGCCTCGTTGCGGGCGATGTCGAGCGTGACCTTGGCCTCGCGCTGATCGGCCTCGGCCTTGGCCTGCTCGCGCTTCGCCACCGAGTACGCGCTCTCGGCGCTGACGATGTCGCCCTGCTGATCGACCGAGAGCTGGGCGATGAAGCTGTCCTGAAAGTGCGAGGACAACGGCTGGGGGCCGGGATCGCCGCCGCCACCGCACGCGGCGGTCACGAGGACGAGACTCAAGAAGATCGCTGACGCAGGCGTGGTCCTCATCGCCGGCAAGACTACACCGCTCCGGCGGTTAGGGGCTACCATGCGCCGGCATGACGTGCCTCCTGGCTGTCGACGTCGGCAACACCAACACCGTGCTCGGCGTCTTTCGCGGTGCGGATCTGGTCGCGCATTTTCGCATCGAGACCAACGCCGCCCGCACCTCCGACGAGCTCGCGGTGCTGGTGCGCTCGCTGCTCGAGCTGCAAGGCTTCGCGTGGGGCAGCATCGACGCCGGCATCGTGTCGTCGGTGGTGCCGCCCGCGGTGTTCGGCATCCAGCGCTTCTTCAAGCAGTACATCGGCGCGTCGGCGATGGTGGTCGGCCCCGGGATCAAGACCGGCATGCCGATCCTCTACGAGAACCCCCGCGAGGTCGGCGCCGATCGCATCGTCAACGCGGTCGCCGCGTTCGAGTCGCTGCGCGCCGGCTGCATCGTGGTCGATTTCGGCACCGCGACGACCTGGGACGTGGTGACGCCGCGCGGTGAATACCTGGGCGGGGTGATCGCGCCCGGCGTCCAGATCAGCGCCGAGGCGCTGTACGCCCACGCCGCGAAGCTGCCGCGCGTCGAGATCGTGCGGCCCGGCAAGGTCATCGGCCGCAACACCGTCGCGTCGATGCAGTCGGGGCTCTTGTACGGCTACGCGGGCATGGTCGATGCGCTGGTGACGCGCATCCGCGCCGAGATCGACTTTCCCGCGCGCTGCCTCGCGACCGGCGGCCTCGCCAAGCTGGTCGCGACCGAGGCGGTGACGATCGAGGAGACCGACGAGCTGTTGACGTTGAAGGGCCTGAAGATCCTCTACGACCGCAACGTCGGCTCGACGACCGCGGTCCACGGCGGCGGCCACTGATGGGGCTCGCGCGCGACCCGCTGGCCGACGCGGTGCTGACCAAGCTGTCGGCGGCCGCGGCCAAGGCCCTCGGTCCGGGGCCCGGACGGATGATGGCGGCGCGCGGCCTGTTGCCGCTGGCGCAGCCGGGCGAACTGGTGACGGTGCTGTACCAGCTCGCGATCACCGATCCGGCGCTGACGATGATCGCCCAGGCCACCGCCGACGCGCTGCCCGACAAGATGGTGGCGGCGGCGTTCGCGAACCCGGCGGTCGATCCCCACGTCCTCGACTGGATGGCGAAGCGGGCGGCCAAGAGCCCGGCCCTGATCGAGGCGCTGGTGCTGGCGCCCGGCGTCGCCGACGACACGATCGCCGATCTCGCGGCGCGCGGCACCGCGGCGGCGGTCGATCTGATCGCGGGCAACGAGCAGCGGCTGCTGCGGTGCCCGGCGATCGTCGCGGCGATGTACGGCAACCCGGCGGCGCGCATGTCGACGGTCGATCGCGCGGTCGAGCAGGCGGTGCGCGCCGGCGTGCGGGTGTCGGGCATCTCGGCGTGGGACGAGCTGGCCCGGGTCGTGACCGGCGGTGGTGGGCCCGCGCCCGCGCCCGCGGTGAAGTCCGAGGACGCGCTGTTCGTGAAGGCCCTCGCGGGGGTCGCGGCGATCTCGGACAGCGTGATCGTCGCGGGAGGCGAGGCCGCGGCGGAGGAGGGCGTCGCGATCGCCGAGGGCGAGGACCAGGCGCCGGAGGTCGACGAAGAGGACGTGCCGATCAACAAGCTCAGCGTCCCGGCCAAGATCCGCATGGCGACGATCGGCAACGCCGTCGCGCGCGCGATCTTGATCCGCGATCCGATGAAGCTGGTCGCGGTCTCCGCGATCAAGTCGCCCAGCGTCACCGACATGGAGGCGGCGAAGTACGCCGGCAATCACTCGCTCGCCCACGACGTGATCCGCCACATCGCCGGGCGCCGCGACTGGACCCGCCTCTACGGCGTGAAGAAGTCGCTGGTGCTCAACCCCAAGACGCCGCTGACCGAGTCGACCAAGTTCCTGATCCACCTGCGCGAGCGAGACCTGCGATCGGTCGCCACCAGCAAGGGCATCCCGACCGCGGTCGTGGCGCAGGCCAAGAAGCTGATGGCGTCGCGCACGGGCGGCAAGTGACGTTCTTCGCGCGCTGGGGCCAGGCGCTGATCGCGCCGCGCGCGGCGATGCAGCGCACCGACGACGATCCGCTGCCGGGCCGCGCCGGCGGCGACGTGGTGCGGGCGCTCGCGATCGTGGTGCTGGTCGCGCACACCCGCGAGCTGGTCGCGGCGGGCTGGATCATCAGCCGGCTCGGGGTCGGGCTGGCGCTGCCCGCGATCATCGGCGCGCTGTCGGCGACGGCGACGGTGCCGCTGGTGTTCGTGCTGCTGGCGGCACCGACGATCACGGTGGTCGCGGGGGCGCGGCGCGAGCTCGGCCGCGACATCGATCTGGCGTGCGTCGCGGCGCTGGCGCCGGCGCTGGTGGTGCTGATCGCCTCGACGATCGGCACCGTGGTCGCGCTCGGCGCGGTCGGCCGCGCGCTGGTGCTGGCGGCGGCGCTGGGGTGGGGCGCAATCGCGGCGGCCCACGGCGTGATCGTCGCGCGGCAGAGGGTGTCGTGATCGCCGACGCCCGCGCGCGCTGGGCCGGCCGCGCGGTGATGGTGATCGCCGCCCTGGCGCTGGCGATCAATACGATGTGGATCGTGCGCCACCTCGACTGGCTGCGGCCGCTCGAGGCCGGGCAGGCAGCGCCGTCGCTCGACCTGCCGCGCATCGACGCCCGCGGCGGGCTGGCGCCCGAGCGGGTGACGCTCGACGATCGGCGCGGCACGATCGTGGTCGTCGAGTTCTGGGCGACCTGGTGCGGCCCGTGCCTGCAGGCGCTGCCGGCGATCGATCGCGCGGCGAGGCGCTGGGGCGCCGCGGTCGAGGTGCTGGCGGTCAACGTCGACGACGCGGCGGCGGCGCGCGCGTTGTTCGATCGCGCCGGCTGGGGGCT
Organism: Myxococcales bacterium; assembly: GCA_043737575.1. Classification (GTDB taxonomy): domain Bacteria; phylum Myxococcota_A; class Polyangia; order Haliangiales; family Haliangiaceae; genus UBA2376. The sequence goes on from JAYTAJ010000867.1 coordinate 14,737, forward strand.
GACCCTCGTGGCCGACGCGGGCGACGCCGCCGATCGCTACGGCGTGCAGTCGCTGCCGCACACGGTGGTGATCGATCGCGCGGGCATCGTGCGGCTGGTGGTGCGCGGTCGGCGCAGCGGCGTGGTCGAGGCCGCGGTCGAGCGCTTGCTGGCCGAGCCCGCGCGCTGATCGAAGCACTTATCGAAGCGCGATGGCCGGCCCCGCGATCGGCCTGCCGTGCTACCACCGGATCCGTGCCGGTCTCCGTCGCCTGTGCCACCTGCCGGAAGCCGATCGTCCCCGGCGCGCGCCACGTGCGCTGCACCGTCGCGTCGTGCAACACCGGGCGGCAGAAGCTGCGGTTCTGTACCCAGAAGTGCTGGGAGGCGCACATCCCGACGGCGCGGCACCGCAAGGCCGGCTTCGTCGAGGAGGGCGGCGTCGGCGAGGTGTGAATGTTTGCGACCGCGGGATCGCGACTGATACGATTTTTTTCGTGCGACTCGGTTCCTGCATCGCCCTCGAAGCCCTGACCGCCCTGACCCTGCTCGGCGGCGGCGCGTGGGGCGCAACCGCGATCGCGACCGAGCTGCGCAGCCGCGGCGAGGCGACGACGACCGAGGTCGCGACCGCAACGCGCGACGCGACCGTCGCCGCAACCGAACCCGTACCCGTCGCCGCAACCGAACCCGTACCCGTAGCCGCAACCGTACCCGTTGCCGTACCCGTTGCCGTATCCGTTCCCGTATCCGTTCCCGTTCCCGTTGCCGTATCCGTTCCCGTTGCCGCACCCGTCGCCGTCTCCGCACCCGAGCCCGTCGCGCAAGCACCCGTCTCCGCCGATGCCGCCTCCGCGATCGCCGCGGCGCGCGCCGCCGAGTCGGGCGCCGACAAGGGCGTCGCGGCGTGGAAGGACGTCGTCGCCAAGCATCCGCGTGAGCTGGTGGCGCGCCGCGAGCTGTCGCGCGTGCTGCAGGCCGCGGGCAGCTGGCAGCCGCTGGTCGACGCGCTGAAGGACGAAGAGGCGAAGGCGGCGCAGACGCCTCACGACAAGGCGGTCGCGCTGCGCGATCTCGCGCTCGCCTACGGCAAGCTCGGCAACGAGAACCAGGTGATCACCGCCCTGGCGGCGGCGCTGGCCCAGGAGCCGAGCGACGACGTCTACGATCAGCTCGGCGCGATCTACGAGAACAAGAAGCGCTGGCCCGATCTGGTCAAGGTCCTCACCGAGCGCGCCGAGCGCGCGACGACCGACGACGCGCGGACCCGCATCTTCCTGCAGATCGCCAACCTGTACCTCGAGCGCTTCTCGAACCAGGCCGAGGCGATCAAGGCGTTCGAGCGCGTGCTCGAGATCGATCCGCAGAACGCGCCCGCGGCGCAGCACCTGCTCGCGGTCTACGAGAAGCGCCGCGACTGGGAGAAGCTGATCAAGCTCAAGGAGGCGGAGATCGCCCGCGCCCCCGAGAGCCAGCGTGCCGAGCTGACGATCGAGGTCGCGCGCATGGCGCAGACCAAGGTCAAGAAGCCCGAGATCTGCATGTACTGGTGGGAGAAGGTCGTCGAGGTCGAGCCGACCCACGACGAGGCACTCACCGAGCTGGCGAAGCTCTACGAGCGCAACAAGGACTGGACCAAGCTCGCCGAGGTCGCGGCGCGGCAGGCCGACAACGCGCCCGACGACAAGGTTCGCGCCGATGCGCTGCAGCGCCTCGGCCTGCTCTACACCGAGAAGCTCGAGGACACCGGCAAGGCGATCGAGGCGTGGCAGCGGCTGCTGACCGTCGACGAGCAGAACCGCCGCGCCCAGGACGCGCTGAAGAAGCTGTTCGTCACCGACGCCCGCTGGGACGATCTCGAGGAGTTCTACCGGACCCGCGGCAAGATCGACGAGTACGTCCGCGTGCTCGAGCGCGAGGTCGAGGCCGGCCCCGAGCAGCATCGCCTGACGCTCGCGGGCAAGATCGCGGTGCTGTACCGCGACGAGCTCGCCAAGCCCGATCGGGCGATGCGCGCCTTCGAGAAGGTGCTGTCGCTCGACGAGAAGAACCTGGCCGCCGCCGAGGCGCTGATCCCGCTGTACGAGGCGGGCCGCGATCCCAAGAAGCTGGTCGGCGTGCTGGAGATCCAGCTCGCCGCCACCGACGAGCCGAGCCAGCGCCAGGATCGCCTGAAGCGCCTCGCCGAGTACAACGAGGACAAGCTCAAGGACAAGGGCGCC
>JAYTAJ010000868.1:0-3237 GCA_043737575.1 Myxococcales bacterium
GCGGTAGCTCTCGCCCTCGATGGCGATCACGTCGGCGTGGTGGACGGTGCGATCGATGAGGGCGGTGGCGCAGGTGGCGTTGGGGAAGATGGTCGGCCACTCGCTGAAGGCGAGGTTGGTGGTCATCACGACGCTCTTGTGCTCGTAGCGGCGGCTGATGATCTGGAAGAGCAGGTCGGCGTTGCGGGCGTCGTAGCTGAGGTAGCCAATCTCGTCGATGCACAGAAGCGTCGGTCGGCAGTAGTGGCGGAAGCGGCGCTCGAGGGCGCGGGCCGAGTCCTGCGCCGAGAGGTCGAGCAAGAGCTGAGAGGCGGTGACGAGCAGGACGGAGTGGCCGGCGAGGACGGCGGCGTGGGCGATGTTGCGGGCGATCATGGTCTTGCCGAGGCCCTGCGGCGCGACGAGCACGATGTTGCGGGCGCCGTCGAGGAACTCGAGGCGCAGCGCGGTCTCGATGGCGTCGCGGTCGATGCGGGTGGGCCAGTCCCACTCGTAGTCGGCGATCGGCTTGAACCGGCCGATACGGCTGCGGGCGAGGCGGCGCTCGAGGCTCTGCTTGGCGCGATGCTGGCTCTCGCGCTCGACGAGCAGCTCGATGGTCTCGAGCGGAGCGAGGCGCTTCTTGGTGATGGTGGCGATGAGGTCGTCGAGGTGGGCGGCGGTGTGGTGCAGTCCGAGGCTGGTGAGCTGGTCACCGAGCGGAGTCGTCGTCATCGGAGTTCTCCTGGGAAAGGGCGTCGTAGCTGGTGAGGGAGTGCGGCGTGACGCGCAGGTCGCGCACGCGGGGGTCGTCGGGCAGGACGACGGCGATCGGCGGTGGCGTCTTGCGGGCGCGGCTCCGCTGGTCAAGCAGGTGCGCGACGGAGGCGGCCGAGACCGCGCCGCGGCCGAGCGCTTCGACGAGTGCGGCCTCGACGGCGACGGCGCCGTGGTCGTCGAGCAACCGCGCCAGTCGGACGGCGTGGGTGCCGATGGGCTCGCCGCGACGGGCCAGCGCGTCGAGGAACGCAGCCGCGCTGGGACACGCGCCGCGCAGACGGTCACGGCGGCGCAGTTCGAGGGCGTGGCGCTTCTCGGCGGTCAGCTTCTCGAGGTGCGCGGGGTCCTCGATGACGACGGCGCTGTCGTAGCTGCGGCGGTGGCGCGCCAGCTCGGCGCCGACGGCGTCGGTGACGCGGATCTCGGTCTCTGACGCGATCAGCGTCAGCGGCTGGCGGATCCGGTCATGCGGGATCGAGTAGTCGTTGCGGTCGAAGCGCACGTAGGGCTGCTTGCCCGAGGCGACGGGCCGGACGTGGTCGCACTCGAAGCGTCTCGCCGGCAGCGGCAAGAGCCGCTCGCGCTCCTCGGCGAGAGCGTCGCGCACCGGGCGCCGGCTCGGATCACCGGGCGCCGGCCGCGCGTGCGCGATGCGCTCGATCCAGTCGGCGAGCTGCTGGTTGAGATCCTCGACGGAGGCGAACCGGCGTGCGGCGAAGAAGCCGTGCCGCAGGTACTGGATCGTGCGTTCCACCTTGCCCTTCTCGTTGCCGCGGTACGGCGCGCACGGCACCGGCGCGAAGTGGTAGTGGCCGGCGCACTCGAGGATGTGGGGGTGGAAGCGGATGTGCTCGCCGACCCGTTCGAGCACGACACTTTTGAGGTTGTCGTAGAGGATCCGGCGCGGCACGCCGCCGAGCTTCTCGTAGGCCAGCGCGTGGCCGAGGAGGAAGGTCTCGAGCGTCTGGTCGAGCGTGAAGCGCGCGAACATCCCGCGCGACCACGACAGCACGAGCACGAAGCACGACAGCGACCGCGTCGCCGCGCCGATCTGGATCTTGCCGAAGTGCCCCCAGTCCACCTGGGCCTGCTCGCCCGGCAGCGTCGACAGCTTGAGGAACGCCTCGGCCCTCGCCGCCGGCCGCACGCCGCCCACGTAGCGACGTACCGGGTTGTACCCGCCCGGGTAGCCGCGGGTGCGCAGCATCTCGAACAGGCGCGTCGAGCGCAGCTTCGGGTGTTTGTCGAGCACCTCGCCGACGAACGGCTTGTACGGGTCGAGCAGCGACGGCCGGAACTGCCGCTGCGTCCTCACGAACCGGTCGCTCTCGATGGCCCGTTCGACGGTCTCGTGATGGACGCCGAGCTCGGCGACGATGGTGCCCACCTTCCAGTGCTCGGCGAAGAACAGCCGCCGGATCCGCGCGAACAGCTCGGCGTCGATCATCGCGCCACCTCGAACATCAGGAGCTGGCGCATGTCCTGGAACCGCCCCAGTCCGTCGAGCCGGTCACGATGGTGGCGCTTGCGACCGTGGACGAACTCGAGGTCGTACAGCGGCGCGCCCCCGAAGCCAGCGAACGCCTCGAGACAGAGTCTCGTGGCGGACGAACCGTCCTTGCCGTCCACAACCACCGCAGCGTGGACCGGCATCCCCTGCCACATCGCCAGCGCCTCCAGCAGCGCCGGCACGGCGCGCGGGTGCTGCACCGTCGCCGACAGCCGCGCCTTCAAGATGGTCTCCGTCGGACCCGCCGTCGCCAGGACCCTGGTCCCCTCGCGCGTCGAGTCGATGCCGACCCAGATCGATCGCATGATCTTGCTCCTCGCCGCTCGCGACCAGCGCGTCGTGCGCTGCCGTCGGAGCTGGCGAGATGACCTCTACGGCCTCGGGCAAGTTCTCGGCAGAGTGATGCGTCATCTTCGCGACCTCGCGCCGATCGAGGTACGTCTGCTGCCGTGCCGCGTGCTGGGCCCGCCCCGCCTCGGTCTGCTGGTAGCGCCGGCCTGCGGCGAGCCTCGACTCCCGTCGCCCGGCCGCCGCGCAGACGTCGCTGCAGTACACGTCGCCGTCGTCGCACCACCGGCACAGGAAGAACACCTGGCCGCAGCGGCGGCAGCTGATGAAGCGCAGCGAGTCCACGGCTCTGGCCGCGACCGCCAAGAACTGGACGCCATCCCCGAACCATGCGACGAAGCACTCGTCGCGCCCGGCTCTGGGCATGCGGCCTGAAGGCTCGAGTTTGCGGCTCGGGCCTTCGCTCTTTTTCGGTTACGGGGCCGCGGTCCTATCTCGCTGTGCCGGCCGGCGCCAGTTCTCGGCGATCGGCGGCCGGTCCAAATTCACGCGGATCTACGCGACCACCGACAGACGATGGCGTCGCCGGCACCGACCATCACGCAGCCCGCTTCATCGCGCCGTTGTTCACGTTGGCGGGGCCGCTCCCCAACACCCACAGCGCCAGCGCCATCGCGATC
>JAYTAJ010000869.1:0-3233 GCA_043737575.1 Myxococcales bacterium
GTGGCGGCGCAGCTGGGCGTGGCGGCCGTGCTGGTCCCGACCGGCAACTCGCTGGCGTGGCCGGGCGGTACGCCGCTCGGCGGAGCGTGCCTGTCGCGCGCGCTGTTTCACGTCGACTGTCCGTTCTGCGGCATGACCCGCAGCTTCGTCGCGCTGGCCCACGGCGACGTCGGCGCCGCGATCGACTTTCACCCGGCCGGGCCGCTGCTATTCGTCGCGATGCTGGGATTTCTCGGCGCGGTCATCGCGGTCGCGGTGCGTCGGGCCCAGCCGCTGTTCGAGCGGCGGCGCGTCGTCGTCGCGATCGAGGCGATCGCGCTCCTGTGTGTGGCGATCGGTACCTTCAAGATGGTGAGGAGCTAGCCATGGCGCGTTGCTCGATCTGCTACACGGTCCTGTCCGCGGGGGAGCCGGTCACCGCCTGCCCCGACTGCCAGACTGACTATCATCAGACCTGCTGGGACGAGATCGGCGGCTGCGGCTCGTACGGCTGCAAGCAGGCCGCGGTCGCGCAGAAGCCGCCGGTGCCGGTCCTGGTCGGCGCCGGCTGGGGCGACAGCAAGGAGTGTCCGGCCTGCAGCCGCCAGATCGGCTCGAGCCTCCTGGTGTGCGGGTGCGGCGCGCGATTCCCGTGGGCCGATCCGATGTCCCGCGACGACTACTTCGCCGCGGTCGAGAAGGATCGCGCGATCAAGAGCGCGCGCACCGCGCTCATCTGGATGTTCATGTTCTCGCTGATCGGGTTCACCGCGCCCGTCGTCGGGCCGGTCGCCGGCCTCTACGCCTATCGCAAGCGCGCGCAGCTGGCGGGGACCGGCGGCACCTACCTGGCGATGGGCTACGGCAGCGCGGCGATCGGCGCCTGCTACGCGATCTTGATCGTGATCATCGCGCTGGGCGGCTGACGTGAGCAAGCGGCGCTGGTTTCGCCGTGCCGAGGCGGTGGTCGCGACCACGACGGTGTGCCCGGCGTGTCACGTCGCGGGACCGGCGCGGCTCTTGCCCGGCGAGCGCTGCGCGGCGTGTCGGACCCAGGCGGCGTGGGCCGAGGTCGGCGCCACCGGCCTGGTGATCGATCACGCGACGATCGACCTGGCGGTGCAGCGGCGGCGCGGCGAGGCGGCCGGCGAGCCGCTGTGGAAGCGGGCGCTGGTGTGGCTGCCGCCCGCGATCACCGTCGGTCTCGGCGCGGTGGCGGCGTGGTCGGCGCAGCGGGTGCTCGCGGCCCGCGCGATCGGTCCGCTCGATGCGCTGCTGGCCGATCTGATCGGATCGAGCCGACGCGCGACCCTGATCGGCCTGCTCGCGGTCGTGGTCGCGGTGATCGCGCTGGTCCGGCTGCGGCGGCAGCGCCACTTCCGCCGCGTGCCGCTGCTGATCGCGCACCTCGGCGCGATCGTCGCCGGCGTGTCGGCGCTGGTGATCGGCGCGTCGCACTGGTACGCGCTCGCCGGCGGCTCGTCGGCTCGCTACACCTCGATGCCGCCGCGCGAGGCGCTGGGCTTCCCGTCGCAGGTCGAGCGGATCCTGAACGCGACGGTCGTGGTGCTGGCGCCCGACGGCGACGGCGACGCCAGCCACCTGGCGATCGGGACCGGCGCGGTGGTCGCCACCGATGATCACCGAGCCTGGATCGTCACCTGCAGCCACGTCGCGATCCCGTACGTCGCGGTCGGCGCATATCGCCACGCCCGCGACGCCCAGCCGGTCTGGGTCCAGCTCGCCGACGGTCGTGGCGGTCGCGCCGCGGTGCGGTGGGCGGCGCCGCCGCCGCTCGACGTCGTGGTGCTCGAGCTGCCGATCGATCATCCGCCGGCGCCGGTGACGATCAGCGCCGACGCCTCGGGCCTCGAGCCCGGCGACGCGGTCACGTTCGTGCCGAACCCGTACCGATCGGGCTGGCTGGTGCAGCACGGCCAGCTGTTGCGGCGCAAGACCCACCGCACCTCGGCCGGCACCTACGATCTGCTGTTCACCGATCTGCCGGTGACCCACGGCGACAGCGGCAGCGGCCTGTTCGACGCCCGCGGCCAGCTGGTCGGGCTCAACACCTGGACCCGCGTCGGCGGCGCCACCTCCGAGGGCATCAGCCTGCCGTCCGAGACCATGCGCGCGCTGGTCGACGCGATCGAGCGAGGCACCCTCGATCAGCTCGACGATTCGACGCCGACGCCGACGCTGCCACCGACGGGAAGGTGATCCATGGACAACGTCCGACTCCGCCGCTTGAAGGCCGATCACGAGGCGCTGCGCCGCCTCGCCCACCTGCACCCGAAGATCGTGATCGAGGGCGTGTTCGGCAACCCACCCGAGCGCTACCGCCTGCTGCTCAAGGTCAAATCGCTGCGCGAGCGCGGCGACGTGGTCGAGCCCGCGACCGAGCACCGCCTCGAGGTCACGATGCCGCGCGGCTATCCCCGCGACGCGCCGCTGTTCCGCATGCTGACGCCGGTCTTCCACCCCAACATCGCACCCCACGCGGTCTGCATCGGCGACGACTGGACCGCGGGCGAGCCGCTCGATCTGCTGATCCAGCGGGTCGGCGAGATCCTCGCGTTCCAGAGCTACAACACCAAGAGCCCGCTCAATGGCCGCGCCGCGCAGTGGGTCGACCAGCACCGCGACCAGCTGCCGATCGATCGCGAGGAGTTCTTCATCGACCTCGCCGCCGCGCCCGAGCCGGCCGCCGACACCGCCCTCGCCTGCGCCAACTGCGCCGCCCGGACCGACGCCCTGGTCGGGTGCGGCGCCGGTCATCGCCTGTGCGCCGACTGCGCGATCACCTGCACCGGCTGCGCGACGGTGCTGTGCCTGGTCTGCAAGACCTACCCGTGCCCGACCTGCGCCGCCGCGGTCGCGGTCACTTCATGAAGTGCTTCGATACAGGACGCCGTGCAGCGCGACGTCGACCAGCTCGCGCACGACGTCGCTGAGCGGGCCCTCGACCGGCTGGGTGACGCACTGCTCGACGATGCCGCGGACCAGGCCGAGCAGCGCCGCCGCGGTGCGCTGCGGGTGGGTCTGGCGCAGGAGGCCCATCGCCGCGCCTTGCTCGAGGGACCGCGCGATCACCGAGCGGATCTCGTCGTAGAACGCCTGCAGCCGCGCCGCGGCCTCGGCGTCGGGGGTCCAGGTCGAGCTGAGCAGCACCACCGCGAGGGCGCGGTCGGCGACGATGAACTCGAGGATGCGGGCCAGGCCGTCGAGCAGCTGGGTCTCGGGCGGCGGCGCCC
>JAYTAJ010000870.1:0-7361 GCA_043737575.1 Myxococcales bacterium
TGCACGGGGGAGGACACCACGGGTGGCGCTCGGAGCACCCGCACTGGGGCCGCGCGCAGTGGAGCGCCCATGCGAGCGACGTCGGGTGTGACGGGCGGAGGCGCTGGGCACCGAGGAATGGCTGCGCGACTCTGGGTGTCCGAGCACGGCCCCAGGGCGCGGTGTTCCGAGTGACAGGACCCGTGGTGGATCTCCCCCGTGCTCCACGCCAGAACACGCGCCCGCGCCGCACGCGCTGCACGCGCGCGATCAGTACGCGTCGAACGCGACGACGCGCGGGGTGCCGACGTTGGCGGCGGCGAGGCTGGCGGCGGCCAACGCGGCGGTGGTGACGGCGACGGTGACGAGCTGATCGGGGACGAGCCAGCGGCGGGCGGCGGCGCGGACGTCGCCGACGCCGAGGCCGGCGAGGACCGACGGCAGGCCCGCGGTGTAGCCGACGGGGAGATCGAAGAGGGCGTCGCGGAGGGCGAGCTGCATGCGCTGGCGCGCGGTGGCGAGGTGGAACGGCATCGAGCCGACGAGGTAGGCGCGGGCGAGGCCGAGCTCGTCGTCGGTGAGGCCGGTCTCGGCGAGATCGCGGTACAGGTCGGTGGTGACGCGGCAGGCGTCGCCGGCGACGTCGATCGCGGTCGCCATCCACATCTCGAACCAGTGGCGGCCGCGCGAGCGGCGCAGCGCGCAGCCGGCGCCGTAGCTCCAGCCGCGCTTGACGCGGATCTCTTGCATCAGGCGCGACGAGAACATGCCGCCGAAGCCGGTCTCGAGGAGCAGGATCGCGGGCGTGTCGGCGTCGCCGAAGCGCGGGCCGAGGTGGCCGAAGCGGAGCTGGGCCTGGGTGCGATCGGCCTTGTCGACGATGACCAGGCGCGGCGCGTCGACGGGAGAGCGCAAGGCGAGGGCGGGGAGCAGCGGCGAGGGGTGGACCGGGAGGCGCTCGGTGAGGCGGGTCGCGATCGCGGTGGCGGTCGCGAGATCGACGTCACCCGCGACGCCGATGACGAGGTTGGCGGCGGTGACCTCGCGCTCCCACAGCGCGCGGGCGTCGGCGCGATCGATCGCGGCGAGCGACGCCTCGGTGCCGAGCGCGGTGCGGGCGTAGGGGTGACCGGGGCAGACCTCGCGATCGAATCAGCGGGTCGCGAGGGCGCCGTCGTCGTCGCGGACCTCGTCGAGGACTTGCGGCGTCTCGCGGCGCAGGCGCTGGTGCTCGTCCTCGCCCCAGCGCGGCGCGGCGAGGACATCGGCGAGCAGGTCGACGACGGCGTCGAGGTTGCGGGTCAGGCACAAGGCCGAGACGGTGACGGCGTCGCGGCCGGCGGTGACCTCGATCGCGGCGCCGAGGCCGTCGAGGGTCTCGTCGAACTCGGCGCGATCGCGCGAGCCGGCGCCGCGGCGCGCGAGCAGGGCGGCGTGGCGGTGCAGGCCTTCGCGTCCGATCGGATCGCTGGCGGCGCCGCCGATGATCACGACGTCGATCCACACCAGCGGCGCGTCGCCGCTGGGCGCGACCACGAGGCGCGCACCGCCGACCTGGGCGATCGGTGCGATCACGCGACCGCCTCGGCGCGCGCGTCGGCGGCGTCGGCCTCGTCGTCATCGTCGTCGCCATCGTCGTCGTCGTCGTCGGGATCGGTGCCGTCGGGCTCGGCGATGATCGTCGTGCGCGCGTCCGGCACGAGGTAGGTGCGGACGACGCGGACGATGTCCTCGATCGTCACCGCCGCGAGGCGGCGCCCGAGCTCGGCGAGGGTCCGGAAGTCGCCGAGCGCGGTCTCGTGGTGGCCGAGCGACTCGGCCTTGCCGTCGGCGTCGATCATCTGGGCCCAGAAGTCGGTCTCGGTCAGGTTCTTGGCCTTGGCCAGCTCGGCGGCGGTGACGCCGCGATCGGCCAGCTCGGCGATCACCAGCTCGAGCTCGGCGATCGCCTCGGCGGCGCGGTGGCCGCGGGTGCAGGTCATCGACACCCGATACAACGACGGATCGCGGAACGGCGTCAGCTGGACGTCGACCGACGACGTCAGCTCGCGCTCGATCACCAGGCGGCGGTGCAGGCGCGCCGACGGGCAGCCCGCGAGCAACGTCGTGGTGAGCTCGAGCGGCGCCCAGTCGGCGTGGCCCTGGCCGACCGAGCGCCAGCCGAGCAGCACGCGGTCGCTCGAGATCGGGCGGTGCGCGGTGCGCAGCCGCGGGCCCGACGGCGGCGGCTCCTCGATCGCGATCGCCTCGGGCAACGGCGCGGCGGGGATCGCGCCGTAGCCGGCGACGATGTGGGCGAGCAGCTCGTCCTCGTCGAAGGTGCCGACCACGACCAGGGTGGCGTTGTTCGGCGCGTACCAGGTCTTGTAGAAGCGGCGGATGTCGTCGATCGAGACCGCGCGGATGTCGGCCATCCAGCCGATGGTCGGCCAGCGGTAGGGATGGACGTCGAACGCCGCGGCCATGAGCTGCTCGTCGAGCCAGCCGTCGACGTCGTCCTCGACGCGCTCGCGCCGCTCGTTGGTGACGACGTCGCGCTCGGGCTCGATGGTCGCCGGCTCGAGCACGAGGCGGTGCATGCGCTCGCTCTCGAGGCGGATCGCCAGCGGCAGCTCGTGGGCGGGCAGGCTCAGCCGGTATTGCGTCCAGTCGACCCAGGTCGCGGCGTTGGACTCACCGCCGGTGCGCTCGACGACGCGATCGAACTCGCCGGGCGCGAGGGTCTCGGTCTGGCTGAACATCAGGTGCTCGAACAGGTGCGCGAGCCCGGTCTTGCCCGGCTCCTCGTGGCGCGAGCCGACGCGGAACCAGGTCTGGAACGACACGATCGGCGCGCCGCGATCGATCGCGCACACCACGCCGAGGCCGTTGTCGAGCCGCCACCGCCGCACCAGCGTCCGCCCCAGCGTGTCTTCGGCTTCGAACGTCACGCCGTCGGGTGGGGACCGCACGCATCGGTTCTACCCGAGGTTCCTCGCGATAGCGAGGAACCGAGTCTCGGTCTGGGAGACGAGAGCCTGATCGCGCCTTGCGTCAGAAGCTCGTCGTGATAGCGAGATCCGCCATCGCGCCGAGCGCGCGCTTGCCCGCCACCAGCTGACTCGGCGCGAGCACGCCCGCGCCGTCGAGCGCGCCGTTGGCGAGGGCCCGCGCCAGCTGCGCGCACACCGCCGCGGCGGTCGCGTACAGATCGGCGCCCGCGATCGTGACCCGCGCGAGATCGACGCCGCGCTGGACCTCGGCGACCACCGCGAACCGCGACGCCGCGTGGGCGGCCTCGTCGTCGTCGGCCGCGGTCGGCGGTCCCTGATCGGCCAGCGCGTCGACGGTCGCGGCCAGGCCGGGCAGCCAGCGCAACAGCGGCGCGGCGGCGCCGATCGCGCGATCGACCCACGGCGATCCGGTCGGCGCGACGAAGGTCTCGATGCGGCGCGCCGCGATGTGGCGCGGCACCGTGATCGACTCGATCGTCGGCAGCTCGCGCGCGCGCCGCACCCCGAGCGCGCCGAAGTCGAAGCCGCGGCCACGGCCGGCGCGGATCTCGTCCCAGCGGCCGGCGCGCCACGCGACCGTCGGTCCGGTCAGCGCCGCGACCAGCGAGCGACCGAGCCCCGCGGCGACGCGCGCGCCGTCGAAGGTGTAGCCGATCGCGATGGTGTCGAGCGGATCGTCGTCGGCGACGCGGCCGCCGAGCGGCGTCGGTGGATCGCCCGACGTCAGCGCGGTCGCGGCCCAGTGCGCGGCCCAGTCGCCGAGGGCGCCGATCGCGCCGAGCCCGCTGACCACGACGCGGCCGCTGCGTCGCGCCGCCGACTCGTGCTCCTCGTAGAGCCGGCGCACGAAGTCGGGCTCGGTCGCGACGTCGAGGTAGTGGCCGCCAGCGGCGAGCGCGGCGGCGGCGACCGGCGCGCCGACCCGGTGGAACGGCCCGGCGCAGCCGATGACGACGGTGGCGTCGGCGAATCCCGCGGCCAGCGCGGCGGCGTCGTGGATCGGCGCGACCCGGACCTCGACGTCGTCGAGCTCGGCGGCGACCGCGTCGAGCCGCGCGCGATCGCGGCCGACCAGCACGATCGGATAGCCGGCGTCAGCGAGCCGCGCGGCGATGCGCCGCCCCAGCGTGCCGGCGCCGCCGTAGATCGCGATCATCGCACCACGAACCGCAGCGCGACGCGCACGGTGTGGCCGAAGCGGCCGTAGGTGCCGGCCGCGGTCGAGGTGGCGTAGCCGGCGCGCAGGGTCTCGCACGCCGGCAGCTCGTAGTCGTAGTGAGCGTCGACGCAGTCGAGCCGCGCGATCGGATCGAAGGCGCTGGGATCCGACGACGTCGGCAGCTGGGCATCGAAGCGATAGCCGAGCTGCAGGATCCAGCGATCGAGCCGCAGCTGAGCGCCGAGCGCGGCCGACACCTGGGTGCCCCACGGCGCCCGCGGCGACAGCCGATCGGGCGCGACCACGCCGCGATCGATCCCGAGCTTGCCGCCGAACCGCCAGCGCTGGCCGACGTCGACCGGCTCGAGGCCGAGGTCGGCGGCGAAGCCGTCGCGCAGCCCCTGCGACCGCACGATCTGCTCGGGGAGGTCGGTGCCGATCAGCTCGCTGCCGAGGACGCGGACGTCGATCTGATCGGTGCGGCCGAGCCGTCGCCACCGCAGCTCGCCCGCGAGCTCCCAGCCGGGCGCGACCGGACCGCGCAGGCCGAGTCGCCACGCCTCGGGCAGGCGCTGCCGCACCACCGCCTCGCCGTTCACCAGGCCACCGCCGTCGCGCGGCGCTCGCACGATCTCGACGTCGCCGGTCATCTCGAGCGGGCTGAGCTGGCGCTCGGCGGCGAGGCCGGCCCACATGCCCTTGGGCAGCCGCGCCATGACGCCGACGGTGTACACCACGCTGTCGAGCGGGTTGTCCTGGCCGACGTCGACGCGCCAGGCCTCGCGCGCCGCGGCGTGCTCGAGCCCGCACGGCGTGCCGCCGCAGTCGCTGGCGACGCCGCGGATCGGATCGCGCCCGGCCTCGAGCGCGGCGTCGCGGAAGAACCCCAGCCGCTGGTGCCGCGCCGCGCCCGCGACCGCGACGCCGACGAAGATCCGGCTGGTGACGCGGACCGCGCCCGCGATCGTGAACCAGTCGATGCGGCGCAGGCGGCTGCCGCGGGTCTGGTAGCCGACCCGATCGTCGGCGAGGGTCTCGGCGGGCGGCCGTAGCGCCGAGGTCGCCGCGATCGCGACGCCGGGGACCAAGAAGATGATGACGCCACCCGCGACGCCCGCGCCGATCGTGGTGCCGCTGACCTCGGGGCCGTTGCTCAGCGTGCCGTCGTCGGCCGCGACCAGGCGGCGCTGGATCGTCAGCTGATCGAGCGCGACCGTGCCGATCGTGAACAGGTACAGGCCAGGTGGCAGCCGCAACAGCGCCGCCGGGTTGGTCTTGGCGTTGGCGGGATCGATCCCGGTCACGCCCGCGAACACCACGCCGTCGGTCGCGGGATCCTCGGCCGGCGACGCCACCGCGGGCGCGGTCAGCGCGGCGACCGCGACCACCGCGCACGCGATCGATCCGCGGCGCGGAGGACGAGCGGGCAGGGCGCGCACGGCGGCACGGTAGCATCGTCGCCGCCGAAGATGCTGCGCGGCGCGGGATCAACCCGGCGGAGCTTCGTGGTTATCATCGCGGTCTCTTGCCCGAGGTCATCGTGTCGAAGTCCTTCGTGATCGCCCTCGCCGTGATCGGCCTGCTCTCGGTGTCGGCGTGCGAGGACACCGACCACGCCAACATCGACAAGTGGATGACGTCGAAGAAGGGGATGGGGAAGCTGCACAGCGCGGTGCGCAACAGCGGCCTCGATCCCGATCTGTCGGCCCACGCCGCCGAGAACCTGTACCGCCGCGGCGAGGACGAGGACGTGAAGCAAGCGTTCGAGGCGATGGGCGTCGAGCGCCGCAGCAAGGTGCTGGCGAAGCTCGCGCCGCGGCTGTGGACGATGGCGCGGGTCGAGGGTGAGATGGCGAAGCCGACGCCGATCCAGGAGGCGGGCAAGGACGCGCTGTTCGAGCTGCGCGCCTTCTCCGACGGCGCCAACCGCGACGTCATCGACGGCTACCTCACCGACTGGCTGACCGGCGGCTACTTCGAGGGCCGCGCGGTCGCGGGGCGCCACCCGGGCGCGGCGATCCTCCGCGCCCTCGGACCGAAGGCCGGCGAGCGCCTGATCGCCGAGGCCAATCGCATCATCGCGACGCCCGACAAGGACGGCCGCCGCCGCAAGATCGGCGATCAGCTGCTGCTCGGCCTCGCCGCCTCGGGCTCGCCCGACGCGGTGAAGCTGGTGCTCGAGATCGCGACGATGGATCGCGGCGACGACACGCTCACCGATCGCGCGGTCGGCGCGGTGTGGAAGGCGTTCATCGATCCCGGCGGCTTGTTCGCGGCCGCCGATCCCGCGGCGCTGGTGCCCAACCTCGATCGGATCGGCGCGATCGCGCGCGACGACAGCCGCGGCGCGCGCATCGCCAACGACGCGGTCGAGCTGATCCGCGCCGCCGGCATGCCGGGCTGCCTCGCGCCGCTGGTCGCGATGGTCGGCCAGCCCCACCGCGATCCGCGGTTCCGCTGGGTCGGCGCCAACAACGCGATCCGCTGCGGCGGCGCCAAGGCGCTGCCGATCGTCGCCGCGCAGCTGTCGACGTCGGGCAGCTACGAGCTGCCGCAGCTGCTCGGCGCGGTGGTGACGCCGCTGACCTCGATCGGCGACACCCCGGGCGTGACCGCGGCGGCGCGGGCGCTGGTCGGCGACAAGAGCTGGGTCGCGCGGTGGATCGGCATCGAGACGCTGGCGGCGCTGACGTCGAAGGCCGACGCCGCGCTGATCGCGGGGCTCGCCAAGGACAAGACGAAGCTCACTGGTTACTGGGGCGACCAGTCCAGCCTCGCGAAGGCGGATCAGAAGCCGGTGCCGACGCTCGGACAGCGCGCGACCGAGCTGGCCGCCGCGCTGCAATGAAATCGTAAGAAACCAGAAACAGAGTCGCTCGGCTTCCTTCGGGATGCTCCACGACTCTGGTACTCTCACCAGCCGCGAGGAGTGACGCAAGGATGGACCAGAGCAAGAAGACGATGCGCCACTTCTACTGCCGAGACGTCCTATGGGAGACGTTCGAGCAGATGGCCAACGACTTCGACTGCTCGATCGACTACTTGATCAACGAGTCGATGCGCTACTACGCGCGGTCCAAGAACTACCCCGCATCGGGGGCGCCGTCGCCGTCGGCCAGTGGACCCGGAGCCCCGAGCTCGCCGCCGCCCGGCCGCGAGCCACCCGCGAGCGCGCCGCCGCGCCGCCCGCAGCCAGCGACCAACCCGCCCGCGACCGCGCAAGCGTCGAC
>JAYTAJ010000871.1:0-3225 GCA_043737575.1 Myxococcales bacterium
AAGGCCGCGACCCACACGTCGATCTTCTACAAGGTGAAGGGGAAGATCGGGTACATGTCGCCCGAGCAGGCGCGCAGCGAGTCGCTCGATCACCGCAGCGATCTGTACTCGCTCGTGGTGTGCCTGTACGAGCTCCTGACCGGCGAGCGGCTGTTCGTCGCGGCCGGGCTGACGACCTCGCCCGAGGAGATCTACTCGCAGCCGATCGAGCTGCCGTCGCGCAAGGTCCCGGGCCTGCCGCCGGATCTCGACAAGGTGATCCTCAGGGCGCTGGCGATCGATCCCGACCATCGCTACCAGACCGCGGGCGAGTTGCAGGACGCGCTCCTGCGCTGCGCCCACCGCAACAGCCTGATGATCTCGGCGCCCGAGCTGGCGATCCACCTGCGCCAGATCTGCGGCGCGCCCGAGGAGTGGCGCGACGTCGGCGAGCAGGGCGGCGAGAGCCCGGGCGGTCCCGGCACCGAGGTCTACGACGTCGCCGAAGATCACCGCGGCGGTGACGGCACCGAGCAGCTCGGCCTCGATCAGCTCGACGACGAGGACGACGATCTCGACGATCTGGTCGGCGCGCTGGCCAACGCCAAGAACCCGGCCGGCGATCCCTCGCGCCGCGAGCGCGCCAGCGATCGCGCGAGCCAGATGATCGATCTGGCGCGGTTCCAGCGCCTCGAGCTGACGTCGATGGTCAACCTCGCCGAGCTCGAGCAGCGCGGCAACAAGCCGCTGGTCGACTGGGGCGATCTGTCGGCGCGGCTGTCGAGCGAGCCGGGTGGCGACAGCCCGCGGGCGTCGACCGCGACGCCGCTGCCGATGGCCGAGCCGATGCCGATGCCGATGGCGCCGCGACCGATGCCGCGCCCCGACAGCACCCAGGGCCAGGTCCCGACCGCCCACGTCCACGCGCTGCCCGCGCGGGCCCGGCCGCGCTGGATCATCCCGCTGGTGGTCGCGATCGGCATCGTCGTGATCGCGACGATCGCGGCGGCGCTGATCGGCATGTCGGGGCCGGATGTAGGCGAGGTGCCATCGGGAGGCGGCGCCGTCATCCCGTCCGACGGATCGTGACTCGCTCGTCGACAGGGGCCGGGCGCCATGGACAGCGCGGGCGCGCGAGCGCTACGATGCCTCGGCTCGTCACATGACGAAGGATCGTTCCAACGTCACAGCGCTGCTCGACGACCTTCCGTCGTTTTCGCGGCAGAACCGCGGCGGCATCTTCCTGGTGATCAAGGGGCCGGACCGCGGCGAGTCGGTGCGCCTGACCCAGGGCTCGGTCGCGTTCGGCAGCGCGCCGAGCTGCGAGCTGGTGCTCAGTGACAAGACGGTGTCGCGCAAGCACCTGGTGGCGGAGCTGGTCGGCGACGAGGTCCTGATGATCGATCAGGGCTCGACCAACGGCACGTTCATCGGCGACTCGCGGTTCGAGAAGATCGCGATCGGGTTCGGCGCCGAGATCAAGCTCGGCCGCACCGTCGTGAAGTTCCTCCCCGACGAGGAGGTGGTCGAGCCCGAGCCGTCGCCCGAGACCGCGTTCGGCTCGATCGTCGGCGCCGACACCAAGATGCGGCAGCTGTTCCACCTCATGACCGACGTCGCCGCGACCAACGCGACGGTGCTCATCGAGGGCGAGACCGGGACCGGCAAGGAGCTGATCGCCGAGGAGGTCCACAACCACTCGCCGCGCCGCGACGGGCCGTTCGTGGTGTTCGACTGCGGCTCGGTGCCGCGCGAGTTGATCGAGTCGATGCTGTTCGGCCACGTCAAGGGCTCGTTCACCGGCGCGATCACCGATCGCAAGGGCGCGTTCGCCGAGGCCCACGGCGGCACCATCTTCCTCGACGAGATCGGCGAGATGGCGCTGGATCTGCAACCGTCGCTGTTGCGCGTGCTCGACAAGCGCGCGGTGCGCAAGGTCGGCTCCAACGTCTACGAGAAGATCGACGTGCGCGTGGTCGCGGCGACCAACCGCGATCTGCGCGCCGAGGTCGCCAAGAAGGCGTTCCGCGAAGATCTGTACTACCGGCTCGCGGTGATCCGGGTGAGCGTGCCGCCGCTGCGCGAGCGCGGCGCCGACATCCCGCTCCTGGTGAACCACTTCATGCAGTCGTTCGGCCCCAACCTCGCGTGCGCGCCCGAGGACATGGCCAAGCTGGTGCGGCACTCGTGGCCGGGCAACGTCCGCGAGCTGCGCAACGCGATCGAGCGCGCCTGCCTGTTGTCGCGCACCAGCTCGATCAACATCGAGGACGCGCTGCTCGGCGGCGACGCCGCGCCGGCCCTGGGCATCCGCACCGATCTGCCGTTCAAGGAGGCGAAGGGGCAGCTGGTCGAGATGTTCGAGCGCGAGTACATCGAGGATCTGATGAAGCGCCACAAGATGAACTTGTCGGCCGCGGCGCGCGAGGCCCAGATCGATCGCAAGCACCTGCGCGAGCTGATCCGCAAGTACGCGCTCGATCCGCGGGCCAAGATCGACGACGACGACGACGAGTAAAGCTCGCGCACGGAGGTGTTCGTGGTCTCGCGTCTCGGAGGGGAGGCTCGGTGGGGGCATGACCCCACCGAGGGGAGGCCTTGCGAAAGGCCTCCCTGAAACTCAGTCGGCCTTGATGCGAGTGGAGCGCGCGGTCTTGGTGACGCGCAGCGGCTGGGTGCGGCGGGTCTCGCTGATCAGATCGTAGGTCTCGACGGTGTGGACGCCGAGGTCGACCGGGATGCGCTCGGTCGGGCACAGCGCGCCGGTCGCGACGCCGTCGATGAAGACGTAGTAACGGTGCTCGTCGCGGCAGCGGACCTTGATGCCGCCGCGGCCGACGCGCTTGGCGACGGGAGCTAGCGCGGCGGCGTGGGTGCCGGCCCCCGCGATCGTCGCGGTGTGCAGGTCGTGGCCGGGCAGGACGATCGCGATCGAGACCTGATCGGCCGAGCCGGCGAGGATCAGCGGCGTGACGCCCTGCTCGGCGCCGTCGAGAAAGACCTTGGCGCCAGGCGGCGTCGACGTGATCGTCAGCTTGTCGGTGGCCGCGGTCGGGATCGGCGCGGCGTCGTCGGGCGGCGGGCCGGCGTCGACGAGCGCGGCGGTGGCGTCGAGGGGCGCGGCGGCGCCGGGGCGGGCATCGCGCGGCGCTGCGGTCGTCGCGGCGGCGGCATCGGCGCCAGCGGCGGTGGCAGTGACGTGCGCCGGCGCGGCGTCGTCGGGGGAATCGGTGGCGGCGGCCCGCC
>JAYTAJ010000872.1:0-3225 GCA_043737575.1 Myxococcales bacterium
CCCTGGCGCGCGCCGTGGGCGGCCCAGTGGCCGAACACCGCGACGTGATCGCGCAGCGCCAGCGGATCGAGGCGGTACCACGGTCGCGCGCCGCGCGGCCCGTCCTCGGGCGCGCCGTCGAAGTCGCCGATCGCATCGCCGTGGTCGTCGCACATCCGCACCCGAACCAGGTAGCCGAGGATCGCGCGCACCCGCTCGGCGCCGCTGCGGTGATCGCGCCACTTCGGGGCGGTGCCGACGGTGGACGCGATCCAGCTGCGCCAGTCGGGGCCGCGCAACCCGGCCTCGAGCTCGCTCGCCAGCGCGCGGGTGCGGGCCGCGGTCCACTCGCGATGGACCCCGGCGTGGACCAGGAGGAAGCCGTCCTCGAGGTGCACCAGCGGTCGCGCGCGCAGCCAGTCGCACAGCGCGTCGCGATCAGGCGCGGCCAGTACCTCGTCGAGGGTGTCGCGCTTCTTGGCGGGCGCGACCCCGGCGGCGCGGGCCAGGAGGTGCAGATCGTGGTTGCCGAGCACGACGGTGGCGCGATCGCCGAGCGCGCGGGCCCAGCGCAAGACGTCGAGGGAGCGCGGGCCGCGGTTCACCAGATCACCGACCAGCCACAGCTCGTCGCGCCCGCGATCGAAGTCGATCCGCTCGAGCAGCCGCTCCAGGCTGGTCATGCAGCCCTGGATGTCGCCGATCACGTAACGGGGCATCCGCCCCCTTGTACAGGAAGACGGTTACCTCAGGATCACGGTCACGGCGTCGTCGGGGCCGGGGCACGATCGTCGGGGCCGCGATCGTCGGCGCCGCGATCGCCGCGGAACCGTCGCTCGGGCTGCGCCGCCGACAGCTCGGCGGTGGTGACGAAGCCGTCGCGATCGACGTCGAGCCGGTCGAAGTCGGGGCCGCCGCGGCGGCCCCGCATCGGCATCGCCGCGAGCTCGGCCTTCGACAGCTTGCCGTCCTGGTCGCCGTCGATGCGCGTCATCAGGTCGGTGACGCGGGCGTCCTGCATCGCGGTGCGCTCGACCTCGGACAGCTGGCCGTCCTTGTCGGCGTCGAACTTGTCGAGCATCTCGGCGCGGCGCTCGTCGCGGCGCGCCATCATGTCCTCGCGGCTCGGGCGCTCGCCGCGCTCGCGCGGGGCGCCGGTCGCGGTGTCGTCGGCGCCGCTGCCGAGGTGGCGCGGCATCGGCGGTCGGTTGCCGCGGCGCGCGGTGCGATCGGCGGAGTCGGGGACGACCTCGGCCGCGGCCGCGTTCGGATCGCGCTTGGCGGCGGGCGCGGGCTCCGTCTTTTCCGTGCAGCCCGCGAGCGCGACCGCGGCGAGCGAGAGGATCGACAGGAGAACTTTGCTGGGCATGGTGGGATCTCTTTGCACGCGGCGGGCCATCGGCAACTCGTCCTCGCGAAGCAGCGTGAGGTCGCCGCGTCGCGCCTACCCCGTGATCAGGAAGCAGCGCTCGATCATCGGGATCGCGCGCGACGTCTCGGGCGCCTCGGCGAGGTGGATGAGCCCGTAGCCGTCGTACAGCCGCATCAGCGCGGCGGTGTCGACGGAGAACGGCGGCCCGGCCATCAGCGCCTGGTCGTACTCGAGCGTGACCGTCAAGGCGTGGACCCACGGCCGCGACAGCGTGATCAGATGATCGACGTAGGGCTGGCGCACGTCCTCGGGCATCGCCACCAGCGCCGCGCGATCGTAGATCGCGTCGATCGGCCCGAGCTGCTTGGGGCCGAGCGCGAACAGATCGCCCGCGTAGATCGTGACCCCCTCCGCGATGTACTCGACCAACCCCTCGTGCTTCACGATCCGCGGCACCAGCTCGTGCTCGGCGAAGAACGCCGCCACCGCGTCCTCGACCAGCTCGACGCCGACGACCTGATGGCCGCGCCCCGCCAGGTACGCCAGGTCCTCGGTCTTGCCGCACATCGGCACGAACACCCGGCCGTGATCGTCGAGCCGCGGCGCGAATCGCACCAGGTACGGGTTCGGCTTGCCCTCGTGAAACCGGATCTTCCCGGCCCGCCACTGCTCGGCCCAGAACGCCGCGTCGGTCATGCGACCTCCGCGGTGGCGTCGACGAACCCGGTCCGCGCGCACCCGACCCGCACCGTCACCCGGCCGCGGCCGCGCACGATCCACGTCGCCCGCGCGCTGGCGTCGTTGCCCGTCGAGCGCAGGTAGCTCAGCTCGTTGGCGCCGGTGTTGTGGCCGCGGCCCCAGCCGGCGAGGTGCCCGACCGCGACCCGCACCCGCGTGGCGTCGACCAGCGCGCAGCCGCTGTCGGCCGTCAGCTCGGCGTAGAGCGGCTCGTTCCACTCGAGCTTCTTCGCCGATGCCAGGCCGTAGGTCGCGAGATAGCCGCGGTTGTCGACGATCGCATCGATGCGCGCGAGCCCGTCGCCGAGCGGCGTCACGGTCACCGCGCGCACGACCACCGACGGCGCCATCGCCGCGACCCGGGCGAAGCACTGGCTCTGGGCGCGGCACACCTCGTCGAGCAGCTCGGGCGGCGGGTTCCACACCCCGAACCGCGCGTCGATCCCGCCGAGCTCGACCTCGCCCAGCTGGGGATGATCGAAGCGCTTCCACGGCTGGACGATGCGGCCGCGGTTGTGGTCGCGATCCCACGCGGCGAGCTTGGCCTGCTCGGCCCGCGACAGGCTCTGGTAGTAGTCGACGAACTTCTTCGGCTTCGGCAGCTCGAGCCGCTTGAACAGATCCCACAGCTCGACCACGTAGGCGAACGCGCCGCGCTGGTTGTACGCGAAGTCGGTGAGGTCGCCGTGCAGCGGCGCGTCGGGCGCGTAGAGGAACTCGTCGAAGCCGGACACCACGGGATAGCCGGTCAGCTCGGTCGCCCACAGCTCGAGCTGGCGGAACACGCCGAGGTCGTCCTGATCCATCTTGCTGTCGGGCCCGTGGCCGAGCGGGCGGATGAAGACGCCGCCGAAGCAGTGCAGGTTGAGCCACGCGAAGATCTCGGGATGCGCGCACACGTACTCGACGACCGCGCGCGACTCCGGCTCGCTGGTCGGGAACGCGCCCGCGCCGATCTGCTCGTGAGCCGGCGCCCACGACCACGGGAAGTTGCGGTTGAGATCGATCGGGTTGTCGGAGAGGAACGACGGCGACGGGATCGTGAAGCCGTCGAAGTGCTCGATCGTCCCCTCGGTGTAGATCCGGTAGAACGGCCCGGCGTCGTCGACCTGGCGATGCGACAGCAGGTCGGGAAA
>JAYTAJ010000873.1:0-7351 GCA_043737575.1 Myxococcales bacterium
CATCGGCAGCGAGGGGGTCGTCTACACCCGCTTCGAGGCCTGCGTCGTGCGGCTCCAGCAGATCGCGGGCGCCACGTTCACGGTCCGGACCAACGGCGACTGGAACGACGGCAACAACAACCAGTGCGATCAGGTCCGCAACTCGCACCGGACCCAGGCCGGCGCGCTCGGCACCAACCCGACGACGACGATGGTGTATCGCTTCAACGCGCGCGGCTATCGCATCGATCCGACGCGGCGGGCGCTGGCGGTGCTGCAGCTCTCGCCGTCGGGCGGCCTCCTCGCCAACGACTGGCAGGATCTCGGCATCGGCTTCACCGACCTGCAGCTGGCGTCGCGCTGGTACGAGGAGGAGGAGGACGAGCCCGCGCCGAACCGCCGCCAGACCGACACCGACGATCTCGACACCGACATCCTGCGCGACTGGTACTCGGGCGCCGACCAGGACCAGCTGAGCGCGTTCGATCCGGTCGCCGACCGCACGCGCCCGCTGCTGATGGAGCTGCGGGTCAGCCTCGCGGTCCGCACCACGCGGCGACTCGACACCATCGGCTCGAGCGAGACGCCCGCGTTCATCGATCCCGCGCGGCCCAACCACAACGACGTCGGCAATCGCGCCGCGGTGGTGCTGGAGGGCGTCGCCGACGCGGCACGGCCCGAGGAGCTGCAGGGCGATCACCTGTACCGCTACGCGACGGTCGGCAGCGACACCCGCAACCTGTCGGTGGGGCGATGACGCGGTCGCGCCGCGGCGGCTTCACGCTGGTCGAGCTGATGGTCGTGGTCGCGATCATCGGCGTGCTGGTGGTGATGTCGTACTCGCTGCTCAGCGGCCAGCCCCGCGCGCTCGACGTCGCCGAGCAGATCTCGGCCAAGATCTCCGAGGCGTCGCGCAAGGCGGTGGCCGGCGGCGCGGTGCGCGCCAACGTCGCGCAGAACGTCGGCATCACGGCGCGGACCCGCGTGATCCTCGAGCTCGGCTCGCCGACCGTGGTGTCGACCGAGCGGTTGGTCGAGAACCAGCCCGCGACCTCGACCAGCGCGTCGTGGGTCGAGTTCAATCGCATCGCGCTGCCGCGGGCGATCCGGGTGGTCGGCTGGCGCGAGGCGCCGACCCTGTCGTCGACGGCGGGCGCCGAGTTCACGACCGATCCGACGATCTACTGCGAGCCCGACGGCCGCTGCACCGGGCGCATCATCTACCTGCAGTCGGCCGACGGCCGGACCAAGGCGCGCGTCGTCGTGCTGCCGCTGGGCGGGACGCCGATCACCTTCGACGGATGGTGACGTTGCACCGTCGACGGGCTTGGCGGAAACTTCGCCGATGGCAGCGTCGCGTCGACTGACCTTGATCCTGGCGTTCGGCATGCTCGTGACGGCCGCGGTCGGGTGTACGCCGAAGGTGCCCAAGTACCCGTACGCCAGCGAGATCGATCCCCGCAACAGCGAGTGGATCCTCGGCATCGGCGATCAGATCTCGGTCAACGTCTGGGAGAACCCCGGCCTCACCACCGACGCGACCATCCGGCCCGACGGCAACATCACGATGCCGCTGATCGGCGATCTGCGCGCGGTCGGCGAGACCCCGACCCAGCTGAAGGCGATGATCAAGGCCAAGCTCGCCGACTTCATCAAGCTCGGCTCGGGCTCGGAGATCACGGTCGCGGTGCGCGGCGCCAACAGCTACCGCTTCACCGTCAGCGGCGAGGTCACCCGGCCCGGCATGGTCCAGCTCGGCTACTTCGTGACGATCGTCGAGGCGATCGCCATGGCGGGTGGCTTCACCCGCTTCGCCGACAAGGACGCCATGGTGCTGATCCGCCGCGATTCCAAGACCGGCAAGAACCGCTCGATCCCGATCGTGTATCGCTACCTCGCCGACGGCAGCCACCCCGAGATGAACCTGGTCCTCCTCGCCGGCGACTCCCTCTTCGTCCCGTAAGGTTGCCGGCCGTAAGGTTGCCGGAGCACCGAGCCGCGGGACCCCGCCCGAGCATGCGTCGAGTTCTGCGTGCGACGCACCGGGTGCTGAGAAACTAGACCGCGAGGCCCTTCTTGTAGGTCAGCAGATCCTTCTGCGTCTTCAGGAGCAGCTGGTTGGTCTCGAGCAGCTCCTTGGTCCGCGCGCGGATCTGATTGGCGAGGCGCTCGCGCTCGCGGGCCTCGGTCTCGAGCATCTCCTGGTACTTGACCTGGACCACCGCCTCGTCGGTGACGTTGCGCTGGATCTCGAGCGCCCCGACCGGCTGGCCGGCCTCGTCGGTGATCGGCACCGCCGACAGGATGAAGCGCAGCTCCTTGGCCTCGGGATCGCCCTGGACCTTGCCGCTGATCTCGTCGAGGCGGACGTGCTTGTTGTCGGCCCAGCACTGCTTGGCGATGCACTCGCTCTTGCAGATGTTGAGCTCGATCACCTCGAAGCAGCGCTTGCCCTTCAAGCCGCGCGCGACCTGGCGCGGCAGCATCGCGAAGAACGCACGGTTGAAGTCGACGATGCGGCGCTCGCTGTCGACCACGAAGTAGCTGTCGACGATCGCGGTGGCGACCCGCTTGAATTCGGCGAGGAACTGCTGCAACGCCGGAGGCACATGCGGATCGGCGCGCGGCTCCATCTCACTTGCTCGCGAACAGGAGGAAGGCGAGCACGCCGATCGCGAGGATCAGCACGCCGACCAGGATGTAGATGATCGCGCTCGAGCGCGGCTGCGCCATCGCGGGGCGATCACCGATGATGCCGGCACCGAACGCCGGCATCGACGACGGGCCGGGGTTGGTGCCAGGCAGCGAGAAGCTCGGCGCGCTGCCGGGCCGGCTACCGGGGGCGGTGCCCTGGAACGAGCCGACCGCGCGCATCCCGGGCTGGGTGGCGTTGACCGGCGCGATCGACGGCCGGCTGCCCGGCTTGGATGGGAGCTGCGGCTGGCTGCCGCTCGGCCGCGAGATCGACGGCAGCGACGGCACGCTGGGCAACGACGAGATCGACGCGCCCGACAGGTTGGTGCTCGAGCCGCGCGACCGGACCTTCTTGTCGGCCGCCTCGGTCGACGTGAACTCCTTGATCACGCCGTTGACCTTCTCGGGCTCGGCGATCTTCTTCTGGTTCGACAGGAACGCGAAGTACGAGTCGGCCATGTCGTCGAAGTCCATGACCAGATCGCACTCGTCGCAGCGACAGGTCGGCGGCTCGTGGGGCGGCGGGCCCATGTCGGTCGCGTCGACCAGGAGCACCTTCTCCTCGTCGCAGTCGGGGCAGAAGTACGGGACGTAGAAGCTCTTCACGACCCCCGAGCCGGTGAAGTTGTTGACCAGGTTGATCTGCGCGACGATCGCGGGCGAGCACTCGACCAGCACCGCCCGGGTCGACTGCCCCTCGAGCTTGCCGAGCCAGTTGACCCAGTCGCGGACGCCGCACGAGTTGATGCGCTCGACCTCGCCGAGATCGATCACCGCGGTCCCCGATGGGATCTTGTCGGTGAGCGACGTCAGCTCGTTGTCCTCGTCGATGACGCCGGCCAGCTTCACGTAGCTGACCTCGTCGCGATGATGAACCGAGGCCTGGAACTTCTGGCTCATTGGGTCTCCCGCAAACGCGTCTCCGGTCGCAAGTAATCTGTGTGGCCCGACTTACAAAACGACGTCGCCACCGGCTCGATAATCGCGAGCATAGCCCGAACCCGCGCGCAGGCGCTACCCCCCGACGGCGAGGTGCTCACGTATGCGGTGGTAGTCGTCGGACAGATAGAAGCGCACAAGGTCGGCACCGCCGAGCACCGCGCCGAGGGCGATCGTGGCGTCGTGGGACAGGAGCATCTCGCCCGAGATGCGCGCGATCATCCAGGTCGCCGCCGCGAAGTCGTCGCACGCGACCAGGCCGCCGCGTTTGGCGATCGCGAGCATCGAGTCGATCCAGGCGTCGCCGTCGAGATCGCGGGTCGCGCCGGCGTGGCGCTCGAGCACCTTCTGGGCGCGCTTGGGCAGGCCGCGGACGAACTCGTTGGTCGGGCCCGGCCGCTCGCTCTCGGGCAGGAGCAGCGATCGCAAGAAGCCGCCGAGCTCGCTGCGCTGGCGCCGCCCGAGGTGGTGCAGGAACGCGTAGCCGCCGCGCAGCGCCTCGAAGGTCCAGCCCAGGAGGTAGCGGCGCGGGCCGTCGGCCTCGCCGACCAGCGATCGATCGATCACGACGACGCGGCGCGGCGACGCCACCATCGCGACCAGGCCGGGCACGCGCTCGCCGACGAACACGTCGGCGTCGACGCCGGTGAGGCGCGCGACGTCGGAGATCGCGATGCGCAGGCCGGCGTCGTCGAAGCGCTGGGCCGGGATCAGGTTCTCGCCGAGCAGCGGCGCCGGGTAGAGCGCGGTCAGCTCCTCGTTGGCGGCGGCGAGGATCTCGCCGAACACGTCGCGGGCGCCGTGGGTGATCAGCAGCCGGCCGCGCAGCTCGTCGTCGAGGCCGCGCCGCGCCGGGGTGAACGGCAGCATGCTGCGGATGCGCGCCAGCTCGGCCTTGTCGTCGTCCTCGGCGAAGCCGAGCTGATCCATCACGACGTGGGCGCGGACCGCGCGCTCGTGCTCGGCGAGGCGCAGGTAGTACGCGGCGAGCAGGCGGTAGACCGGCGCGTGGTGGATGCTGCGATCGAGGACCTTGCGCAGCTCGGCGAGGGCCTTGGCGGGATCGTCGATCGCGTAGATCTCGGCGAGGGCGACCCGATCGGCGGGGCTGTCGTCGACGCCGAGGATGCCGCGGTAGGCCTCGATCGCGGCCGGGCGATCGCCCGACGCGAGCAGGATGCGCGCGAGCCCGCGTTGCAGCGGCACCGCGGCGATCGGCCCGCCCTTCTCCATCGCGGCGTGAGCGGCGTCGATCAAGAGCGTCTCGGCGGCGCGCTGATCGCCAGCGTCGGCGGCGCGGCGAGCCAGCGCCAGCGCGGGCGGCGCGTAGCCGGGATCGTACTCGCAGGCGCGGCGGTACTGCGAGGTCGCGCCGCGGGCGTCGCCGCCGACCTCGGTGATGCGGCCACGGTAGTAGTAGTAGCGGGCCAGGTTCTCGGGCGCGATCGCCGAGCCGGGCGCGGCGGCCAGCTCGATCACGCGATCGATCGCGGCGAGGGCGTCGCCATACCGGCCGAGGCCGAAGTGCTCCTGGGCCAGGAGGTAGTACGCGTGCTCGTGCAGGGGATCGAGGCGGATGACCTCGCGCAAGGCGGTGATCGCGCGCTGCGAGTCCATCTCGCCGTCGGCGTGGATCTCGGCCTGCCGCATCAGCGCCGCGACCCGCACCGACAGCGGCGGCGGCGGCGTGGTGGTGAGGAAGCCGTCGATCGCGCGGATCGCGTCGTCCCACCGCCGCATGTTGACGTCGAGCGTGATGCTGGCCGACAGCACGGTGAAGTCGGTCGGCGCCAGCGCCACCGCCTCGGCGTAGATCGCCTGGGCGGCGTCGAGATCGCCCTCGCGCTCGATGCTCGCGGCCTGGGCGACCCGGACCCGCGCCAAGAGCGGCCCGGCGTCGTCGCGCTTCTTGTAGAGCTTGTCGAGCTCGCGGTAGACCGACTCGAAATCCCAGGCGTCGGGCCGGGTCCGCTGCAGCTCGAGCAGGTTGTCGAGCGCTTCCTGATGGGTCGGCTTGATCTCGAGCGCGACGATCAGGCTCTCGGCGGCGCCGCGCGGATCGCCGGTCTGCAGCTGGACCACGCCGCGGCGGCGGTAGAACTCGCTGCGGGTGTTGGGATCGCCGTCGCGCATCGCCTTGACCGCGAGCGCCTGCGCCAGCGGCAGCGCCTTCTGCCACTGCTGGGCGTCGAAGAAGTGCTCGAACAGCGCCTGGTTGGCGGGCAGACACTCGGGATCGACGGTGAGCGCGCTCTCGTAGTAGTGCATCGCGCGGCTGGCGTCGGTGAGGCGCTGCTCGTAGATGCGGCCGATCTGCGCGAACACCCCGGCGCGCTCCTTGTCGTCCTGCCACAGCTTGACCTCGAGCTCGAGGGTCTGGATGACGCGCGGCCAGTCCTCGCGGCGGCGATACAGATCGCGCAGGCCGTGGACCGCGGGCAGGCATGACGGCGAGGTCTTGATCGCCGCGTCGTAGTAGCGGATCGCGTCCTCCTCCTTGCCGAACTTGGCCTCCATCACCGAGCCGCACTTGAAGTAGAGCAGCGCCTTCAGGTTGCGATCGGTGGTGACGCGGATCTGGCGGCGGGTGACGTCGACGAACTCGGCCCACTGCTCGGTCGACTCGTAGATGCGACCGAGCGCCTCGAGCGCCTCCTTGTTGGCGGGCGCGATCTCGAGGATGCGCTGGTAGTTCTCGACCGCCTTGGTCTCGTCGCGCAGCCCGTCCTCGGAGATCTGGGCGATGCGGCGCAGGATCGTGGTGGCGGCGTCGCCCGCGGGTGCGGTCGCGAGACGCTTGCGCAGCACCTCGACCAGGTTGGTCCACTCCTGGTTGCGATCGTACCAGCGCTCGAGGGCGTCGAGCGCCTCGGCGTCGGTCGGGTCGGCGCCGAGCACGAGCTGGTACAGGCGCGCGGCCTCGGCGAAGTCGCGCATCTTGGTCGACGCGACCCGCGCGGCGCGGCGCAGCGCCTCGATCCGGCGCTCGTCGTCGCGGATGAGACCGGCGCGCTTCTCGTAGATCGTGATCAGCCCCGACCAGTCGTTCTTCTGCGAGTAGATCGACTCGAGGAACTTCACCGACGTGTCGTTCTCGGGATCGATCTCGACGACCTTCGAGTACGACGCGGCGGCGGCGTCGGTCTCGCCGAGGTACTGGAGCTGGACCTGGCCGCGCCGCGCGTAGAGATCCGACAGGCGGTAGGCGCGCGACTGGCCGCTCTCGACCAGATCGATCGCGGTCTGGTACAGCCGCATCGCCGAGGTCCAGCGCTCGTGCTTGTAGCAGAGCTTCTCGAGTGCGGTGAAGACGTCGCGGTTGGCGGGGTCGGCGACGAACGCCGACGTGTACGCGGCGATCGCGCCGTCGGCGTCGCCGCGGCCCTGCTTGACCACGGCGATGCGGGCGTAGAGCTGGCCGCGCTCGAGCTTGTCGATCGTCGAGTCGGCGCGGATCTCGAGGACGCGCAGCAGGTCCTTGTCGCGGCCGAGGCGCTCGTACAGCCGCTCGAGCGACTCGAGGGTCGGGACGTGGTGCGGGCTGCGCTCGAGGATCGCCTCGTAGGCGAGCGCGGCGTCGGCCGGCTTGCCGAGGCGGGTGTCGCGCAGCTCGCCGAGGCGGCTGAGCAGCGCGATCTGATCGTCGGTGGCGCTGACCGGCGTCGCGGCGAGCTCGCGCTCGAGCGCGGTCGTCAGCTCGGGCCAGCGCTCGGCGGCCTCGAGCAAGCGGGTCAGATCG
>JAYTAJ010000874.1:0-3223 GCA_043737575.1 Myxococcales bacterium
TCGCGGGCGCAGATCTTCCGCCTGGCCGGGACCCGCGAGCTCAAGGGCGGCAAGGCCGAGGTGTCGGGCGATCTCACGCTGGTGTCGACCGCCGACGACAACGCTGGCACGACCTTGTGCGACCCCGCGCTCGCGCCGCGCATCGCGAGCTGCTACGGCAGCGCCAACACGACGACGTTCCAGGGCACCGGCCTCGCGTACTACCGCTTCAAGCAGGACTGGTTCGTCAACGCCGCGGTCGGGTTCGGCTCGCAGAAGATCACGGTCACGTCGGTCGCCGCGGGCTCGATGGGCGCGGGCGTGGTGCAGCCGACGACGCTCTACGGCCACGCCTACCTGCGGCTCGGCTACCGCTTCTAGAGCGCAGCGCGAGCAGAAGGTCGGTCAGCACTGCGATTCCGACTCGCCTCCCAGAAGAGACTTCGGACCCTCGCTGCGCTCGAATCCTCAGTCAAACTTGATCGTGCGGTAGCCGAACAGGCGGACGCGCTTGGCGTAGAGGTCGAGCATGATCAGGCCGATCATGCCGAGCAGCACCCACGGCCACAGATCCTGCGTGTACGCGATCGATTCGTCGTCGGTGATCCAGGCGTCCTTGGGCGTGACCTGGCTCGTGCCGCCGGTCACCAGCGCGGCCTGGGTGAGCGCGACGTCGTCGGGTGTGGTCCGCAGGTACTCGAGCGGGTACGGCAGCGCGACCGAGCCGAGGCTCTCGGCGACGATCTTGCCGTCGCGCGAGTGGACCGCCTTCAGGAGGAAGCTGCCGTAGCGCTCGATCGGAAAGTCGGCGACGTAGCGGCCAGCCGCGGTCTGCGCCATGGGCACGGTCTGCTTGACCTGGTTGGTCGCGGGGTCGATGACCTGCAGGGCGGTGTCGAGGGCGTTCACGAACTGATCGCCCGAGTCGATCGCGTCGACCACGACCGCGGCGCGGCCATCGTCGATCGTCGCGAACAGATCGTAGCTGTCGTAGACCTTGCGCCGCATCGTGGTGCGGACCAGCTGGGCCCAGAACTTCGGGTAGCCGGCCCACGAGATCCAGTCGGAGCTCCAGCGGTTCTTGACGTCGCTGGTCCACGCCACCGCGGTGCCGGCGCCGTGGCGCCAGCGCGCCAGGATCGGCTCGCCGAGATCCGACACCAGGATCACCTCCGACGTCGGCTTCGGCTTGGTCGTGACGTAGCCGTGCAGCGGCGGCGCGCTCTCGATCGCGATGCCCTCGATCGCCTCGACCCGCTTGGCGACGCGGACCTTGACCGCGTCCTCGACCAGCTGCGACTTCTGGGCCTCGGTCGTCTCCTTCATGAAGATGCGCGGTAGCGCGTGGATGTCATCGGTCATGTACAGGCGGCCGTCGCCGTTGTCGGCGATCATCGACAGCAGGTTGCGATCGGCGCCGGACACACCGACCGCCGACACCGTGATCCGCGCGGCGCGCATGTCCTGCACCAGCTCGACGATGCCCTCGTAGGGCGCCTCGCCGTCGGACAGGAGGATGACGTGCTTGACCTTGGCGTTGATGCCCTCGAGGGTCTCGAACGCCTCCTTGAGGCCGGGGTAGATGTTGGTGCCGCCGCCGGTCTGCAGCCGCGAGATCTCCGACGAGATGCGCATCTTGTTGGCGGCGCGCTGCGGCCGGATGAACAGCTGGGCCTCGCTGTCGAACACCACGACCGCGAGCACGTCGTTGGGCGACAGCGCCTCGGCGGTGGCGCGGGCCGACTCCTTGGCCGCCTCGATCTTGGCGCCCTGCATCGAGCCCGAGCGATCGATCACGACGCACACCGCGATGTCGGGTTGCTCGCGGGTCTTGATCGAGTCGAAGCGGACCGGGAGGATCTGCTCGAGCTTGGTGCCCTGGTAGCCGCCCGAGCCGAACGAGTCCTCACCGCCGGCGGCGATCAGGCCGCCGCCGAGGCTGGCGACGTAGCTGTCGAGCGCCGCCATCTGGCCGGCGCCGACGAAGTGCGCCGGCACGTCCGACAGCACCACCAGATCGAACTTCTCCAGCTCCTTCGCGCTCGACGGCAGGCCGCGCGGGCCGCGGACCTCGACGTCGATGTTCTCGTGATCGAGGGCGCGCTGCAGGTAGCCGGCCGAGCCGGGCTCGCGCAAGACGCCGCCCTCGACGTAGAGCACGCTGGGCCGGCCCTTCACCGGCGCGGTCATGACCGCCTCGTTGTTGGCCTTCTCGGTGTCCTGGGCGTACTTCGACAGCCGCAGGCGGTAGGTCGTGGCGCCGGCGCGCTTCGCCTCGCTCTTCCACTTGATGCGGTTCTGGCCCTCCTGCAGCTCGACGGTCTGGGTCGGCTGCAGCGGGTTGGGGAACTCGTCCTGCCGCAGGGCGAGCGTGACGGTCTCGGCGTGGGTCGACCACAGCTCGGCGGTGATCTCGAACGGCTGGCCGACCTTGATCTCGTCGGGCAGGTGCAGCCCGACCACGCGGATCTCCTTCACCTGATCGTCGGCGAAGGTCCGCCACGACAGCTTGACCGTCATCTCCTTGGCCCGGTACGCCTCGCCGAGCAGGTCGCCGCGGGTCTGGTTGCCGTCGGAGACGATCACCATGCGCGGCAGGTAGCCGGGCGGGTAGAGGCCGTAGCCGAGCTGGATCGCGGCCTGGATGTCGGTGCCCGCGCCGCCCTTGGCCGGGCCCTTGGTGTGGCGAGCGATGACGGGCTTGCCGCCGTCGCGGCGCGCCACCATCGGCTTCTCGGCGAAGGTCACGACCTGGATCCAGCCGTCGCCGCGCGCCGCCGACAGCTCGTCGACGTACGTGCGCGCGGCCGCGAGCTGCGGCTCGCTGACCGACTCCGACACGTCGACCAGCACCACGGTCGCGACCTTCGAGTCGCGGGTGATCCAGGTCGGGCGCGCCAGCGCGATCGCGGCGACCGCCACCACCGCGGTGCGGAGCGTCGCCTGCACGACCTGCTGGCTCACCGACAGATCGGTGAGCGACCACGCCCGCACCAGGTAGAACAGCGGCGCGATCGCGATCAGCAGGAGCCAGCGCGGATCGAGCAGATCGATCGGCCGGGTGCCGATGCCGGTGACATGAATGATCGAGCGGCCGCCGATCCAGGCGTCGACGCCGAGGTAGAGGCCGATCGCCGCGGCGACGGCGATCGCGCAGCGGATCAGCACGCCGCGATCGAGGACGCGCGCACGCCAGGTCGACATCAGACCGTGATCCTTCGGTGGTAGGTGATCCACTCGACGC
>JAYTAJ010000875.1:0-3221 GCA_043737575.1 Myxococcales bacterium
CGACGGGACGCGCACCGATCAGCCCGCGGGTGGCGGCGACTCGGGCGGCGACTACGGCGCCAGCGGCGGTCGCGGCGGCGCGGTCGGCGCGGCGGCGACCGTGGGCGGCAACAACAGCGACGCCTGGGGCAACGGCGGCGGCGGCGGCGGCAGCGTCGGTCGCATCGTGATCCGCACGCGCCTCGATCGCGGTGACGGGCTCACCAGCCCGATCGCGACCAGCGCGCCGTATTGATCAGGCGTCGAGCTGGCCGGTCCAGTACAGGTAATCGCGCCACGCGTCGGGCACCGATCGCAGGCTGACGCGGATCGTGACCGCGGGCACCCAGTCGGGCTGGCTCGGCGTCACGCGCAACGTCATGCCGGCCTGGCGCGGCGTGCGTCCGCCCTTGTTGCGGTTGCAGTCGTGACAGCAGGTCACGATGTTGGTCCAGTCGGTGCGGCCACCCTGCGAGCGCGGCGTCACGTGATCGTAGGTCAGCTCGGAGACGCCGAGGCGGGTGCCGCAGTACTGGCAGGTGTAGTTGTCGCGCGCGTAGATGTTGACGCGCGAGAACTTCACCGGCTTGTGGTGGCGGCGGAACGCTCGCAACAGCCGCACCACCGCCGGGATCTTGAGGATGAACGACACCGAGCGGACCGAGTCGGTGTACTCCTCGATGACCTCGACCTTGCCGAGGAACAGGAGCGTGATCGCGCGCTGCCACGAGATGATCTTGATGGGCTCGTAGCTCTGCGCCAGCAGCAGCGTGTTGGTCGTGGCAGTCGCGACGGCCTCCATCTCCGGGGAATGTAGCACTGCGGTTGCGGCGCGACCGTCGGGCCTCGGCGGCGGGCGAACTTGAAAACCACTTTCATTCTTGCTAGCGTCCCGATCGATGCATCGTCTCGTCGACATCGAGCGCAAGCGCGTGGTCACCGTGTCCGCTGTCGAGGGCGAGCGCGGGTTCCGCCGCCGCCTGATGGAGATGGGGCTGTGCCCCGGCACCGAGGTCTCGATCACCAACGTCGCGCCGCTCGGCGATCCGCTCGAGATCGACGTCCGCGGCGGGCGGCTGTCGATCCGCCGCGACGAGGCCGCGCAGATCCGCGTGCGGCGATGACCTGGGTGTGGCGATGACGCGCATCGCGCTGCTCGGCAATCCCAACACCGGCAAGACCTCCATCTACAACGCGCTGACCGGGCAGCAGGCCAAGGTCGGCAACTACCCCGGCGTCACCGTCGAGCGTCGCGTCGGCGCGCTGCGCGACCATCCCGAGGTCGAGGTCGTCGACGTGCCCGGCACCTACAGCCTGGTCGCGCGCTCGGCCGACGAGCAGATCGCGCTCGACGTCGCGCTCGGCCGCGGCAGCGTCGTGCCGGATCTGCTGGTGGTGTGCGTCGACGCGACCCAGCTCGCACGCAGCCTGTACCTGCTGGTCCAGCTCCAGGAGCTCGGCGCGCGCTGCGCGGTCGCGCTGACGATGACCGACGAGGCCGGCGCCGCCGCGCCCAAGGCCGACGCGCTCGCCGCGGTGCTCGGCTGTCCGGTCGTGCCGGTGATCGGCCGCACCGGGCTCGGCATCGATCGGCTGCGCGCGACGATCGTGCGGCTGGTCGCGACCGACGACGCCAGCCGCGAGCCGGTGTGGCGGTGGCAGCCGTCACCGCCGCTGGCCGCGCAGATCGCCGCGGTGCGCGCGGCGTTCCCATCGAGCTGGCCCGGCTCCGACGGCCTCGCGCTGTGGGCGCTGCAGTGTGTCGGCGACGACGAGCTCGCCCAGGTCCCCGACGCGGTCCGCACCGCCGTCCGCGCCGCCGCGCCCGACGCGTCGATCGACGACGAGGCGATCCTCGGCCGCTACCGCTGGCTCGATCGAGTGGTCGGCGAGCTGGTGAAGGAGCGGGTCGATCGCCGCCGCACCCAGCGGGTCGATCGGGTGCTGATCCACCGCGGCTTCGGCCTCGTGATCTTCGGCGCGGTGATGTTCCTGCTCTTCATGTCGCTGTTCGCGTGGTCGGATCCCGCGATCACGCTGGTCGAGACCCTGTTCGGCAAGCTCGGCAACGGCCTGCGCGGCGTCCTGCCCGACGGCATCTTCGAGGACTTCCTGGTCGACGGCGTCATCGGCGGCGTCGGCTCGGTGATCGTGTTCCTGCCGCAGATCCTGCTGCTGTTCCTGTTCCTTGGCATCCTCGAGGACTTCGGCTACCTGGCGCGGGTCGCGTACCTGATGGATCGCATCATGCGATCGATGAACCTGTCGGGCCGCGCGTTCATCCCGATGCTGTCGGGGTTCGCGTGCGCGGTGCCCGCGATCATGGCGACGCGGACGATGGAGCGGCAGCGCGATCGCATCCTGACGATGCTGGTGGTCCCGCTCATGACCTGCTCGGCGCGGCTGCCGGTCTACACGCTCGTGATCGCCGCGCTGTTTCCGACCAACACCTGGGCCGGCCTGTCGACCAAGGGCCTCTTGATGGTCGGCATGTACGTCTTCAGCATCCTCACCTCGCTGGCCGCCGCGTGGATCCTCGCGCGGGTCGTGAAGCCGCTGCGCGCCAAGCGCCTGCCGTTCGTGATCGAGCTGCCGCCGTACCGCGCGCCGCGGGTGCGCGACGTCGTCCGCATGATGTGGAGCAAGACGTCGGTCTTCCTCCGCGAGGCCGGCACCGTGATCCTGGTGTGCACGATCGCGCTGTGGGCGCTCCTGTACTTCCCGCGCGAGCTGCCCGCCGGTTCACCCGACTTCGCCGCGCAGATCGAGCGCGCCGAGGCCGCCGCCGATCAGGACGCCGCCGACGCCGCCGAGCAGGCCCAGGCCACCGCGCAGCTCAACAACAGCTACGGCGCGCGGCTCGGCCACGCCATCGAGCCGGCGATCGAGCCGCTCGGCTTCGACTGGAAGATCGGCGTCGGCATCATCGGCGCGTTCGCCGCGCGCGAGGTCTTCGTCGCGACCCTCGGCGTGATCTTTGGCGTCGGCGACGACGAGTCGTCGCTGCGCCAGAAGCTCGCCTCCGAGAAGAAGCCCGACGGCTCGCCCGCCTACTCGGCCCTGGCCGGCCTGTCGCTGATGATCTTCTTCGCGCTCGCCTGCCAGTGCATGAGCACGCTCGCCGTCATCAAGCGCGAGACCGGCGGCTACCGCTGGCCGCTCTTCGTCTTCGCGTACATGACCGGCCTGGCCTGGGTGATGAGCTTCCTCGTCTTCCAGATCGGCACCCTGCTCGGCTTCTG
>JAYTAJ010000876.1:0-3220 GCA_043737575.1 Myxococcales bacterium
CTGGCCGCGCGAGCACGCGGTCGGTCACCTCGGCTACACCGGCACGTCGGTGTGGATCGACTGGGCGCGCGGCGGCTACGCGGTGCTGCTCACCAACCGCGTGCATCCGCGTCGCGATCGACCCGAGGCCGCGCTGATCAAGGACGTGCGCCGCCGCTTCGGCGATCTGGCGTGGTCGCTGATCGCCAGCTGATCGCCTGATCGCGCTGATCGATCGCCGCGATACGTCCAGCGCGCCGCCGACTCTCCGGGAGGCATGAAGCAACACTCGCGCTGCTCGCGCTGGCCGCGACCGCGAGCCGCGCCATCGAGCGCGGGAGCCATCGGCGACGAGCCGCGATGGTAGATCGACCGTGGAAATCGCGCGAGGGCCGTGGTCTGTTCGCAGGCGGTGAGGAAGCAAGTCAGGCTCGTGGTCTTGGTGATCGCCGCGGCGATGGCGATCTGGTGGTGGCAGGGGCGATCGAAGACGGATACGGAGACGGAGACGGTCACGGAGACGGTCACGGATACGGTCACGGTTACGGATACGGATACGGTCACGGTTACGGATACGGATACGGATACGGATACGGTCACGGATACGGATACGGATACGGATACGGTCACGGATACGGATACGGATACGGATAGGGATACGGTCACGGTTACGGTTACGGTTACGGATGCGGCTACGGCTACCGATGCGGCGACCGGCCTCGCGCCCGCCGCCGCCGCGGGCCGCCCTCGCGTCCTCGTCCATCTCGAGGGCACGCCGCTCGCGCTCGGCGATCGCGTCCTGGCGCAGTGGCGCAAGAACGACGAGTGGTATCCCGGCTCGATCGTCGCCGCGCACCCCAACGGCACCTTCGACATCCACTACTCCAACGGCGATCGCGACTTCCGGATGCCCGCGGCGCGCCTGCGCAAGCGTCCGCCGCTCGAGCCGATCCTGCCCGAGCGCCCGGCGCCGCCGCGCCAGACGCCGTGCGTCGGTCCCGGCGTCATGCGCCGCTGCGACGGCGCGTGCGTGAACGTCGCGGACGACGACGCCCACTGCGGTGGCTGCGGCAATCGCTGCGCGGCGGGGAAGACCTGCGACGGTGCCATGTTCTGCCGCGATGCCGATGGCAACCTCTGACATCGATACGCGACAGCACGAGAGCGTGAGTCGTACAATGACCCTATGCCCGCGCTCCCGCTCGCGTTCTCGAAGCTCGTCGCCGACGCCGCGCTGCCCCTCGACGACTTCGCAGCGCAGCCGCTGCAGAGCCTGACCCGCACCGAGCTGCTGGTGGTCGCGCGCCAGGCCACGGAGCTGCTCGGCGACGGCGTCGGCACGCTGCTCGTCGAGCTGGGCGTGGCGCGGGCCCAGCTCCGCACGCCGCTGCGGGCCGCGGAGCTGACCGCGTCGTCGGCGTTCCTCGCGGTCCGCGAGAGCGTGCGCACGATCGCGCGCGGCGAGGCCGATCGGGTCCTCGCGCAGCTGGTGCAACGCGCGCTGCAGGCGCTCGCCGCCCGCGCCGCGGCGCCGCGCGAGCTGACCTTGCCGAAGTGGGGCGCCGACGGCGGGTTCGGCGACGAGGCGGTCGCCGCGGTCCGCAAGTTCCAGACCTGGTGCGGCCTCGCCGCGAACGGCGTGATCGCCGCGACCGAGGCCCGCGAGCTGGAGTCGCGCCTGGCGCGCACCGAGGTGCCGGATCTGTTCGACGCCGATCATCCAGTCAGCGTGCTCAGCAAGGGCGCGCAGCGCATCGTCGCGATCGCCCAGCGCATCGTCGCCGCGACCGCCGCCGCGCCGTGCCGCCAGCGCGTCGACGGCGTCACCTACGCGTGTCACGCGCTGCAGTTCGGCGTCGCGGTGTCGCCGGGCGTGCTGCGCTTGCCAGGCGGCGTCGGCTACGGCCTGTCGGCGAACCCGTACTGGAAGTGCAACGTCTTCGGCGGCGCGGTGCTGTCGCTCGCCGAGCTGCCGGTGCCGACGTTCACCGCGGGCACGTATCGCCACTTCCCGCGCGCCGAGCGGTTCGGCGAGGCCCTCGCCGCCAAGCCGGGCTGGCAGCTGATCACGCACCTCGATCACCGCGATCCGATCGATCCCAACCGCGCGACCGTCAGCGCCGCCAACGACGCCGCGATCGCGACGCTGTTGCAGAGCGTGCGCCCGGGCGATCTGCTGTTCGTCGATCACCCCGGCGTCCCCGGCGACGACGGCGGCCACACCCGCGTCTGCACCCGCGCCGCGCAGGACGACGACCCGCAGCACGCGCCGCTGTTCGCCCAGGCCCGCCTCGACGCCGCCCGCGAGGAGCGCGACGGGCTCGGCGAGCTGCGTGGCGGACGCGAGACGCAGTTCTGGCTGCTGCGCACGAGGCTTTGAACATGAAGCGAAGAATCGGTGTCGTCGTGATCGCGCTCGCCGTGCTGGTCGCGATCGCGTGGTGGTGGCAGGCACGCGGCAACGACCCGCGCGACGCGCGATCGCCCACCGCGACCACGACGCGCGACGGCAACGCCGCGCCGATCGCCGCGCGCGCCAACGTCGCGCTCGCGCGCCTCGAGGGTCGCGTCACCACCGCCGACGGCGCCGCGGTGCCGACCGCGGTCGTCCGCGTGTCGGGGCGCGGCCGCGAGCCGCTCACCATCGCGACCGCCGCCGACGGCACCTTCGCGCTCGACGCGCTGCCGCCGGGCACGTACGTCGTCGTCGCCGCGGCGCCCGGCTTCTTGCCCGAGCGCAAGGCCGGCGTCGCGCTGCGGCGCAACGAGACCACGCACGTCGAGCTGGCGCTGTCGCTCGGCGGCACCGCCTTGCGCGGCACCGTCACCGACGCGTCGGGCGGACCGATCGCCGGTGCGTTGGTCACCGCGGGGCGCGGCGGCGGTCGCGGCTTCTTCGGGTTCCTGAGCGGCCCCAACGACGTCGACGCCGCGACGGTCGCGATCACCGACGCGCACGGTCGCTACGTCCTCACCCTCGCCGCGGGTCGCTACCGGATCGCCGCGCAGCACCCCGAGTACGTCGGCGCCAGCGATCCGATCACGATCGGCGCGGTCGAGCTGGTCCTCGACTTCCAGCTCCTCCCCGGCGGCGCCGTCGAGGGCGTGGTGATGGACGTCGCGACCGGCGCGCCGCTGCCCGGCGCCCGCGTCGTCGTCACCCGCGAGCGCCTCGGCGGCTGGAACCACGATCCCGGCGATCGCCCGGTCGCCGCGCGCGCCGGCGACGACGGCCGGTTCC
>JAYTAJ010000877.1:0-3213 GCA_043737575.1 Myxococcales bacterium
CGCGGCACGCCGGCGCGCGCCATCGCCTCGATCACCGCGCGGGTGCCCTCGACGTGCAGCCGCATCATCCGCGCGGTGTCGTCGGGATCGCGCGACACCATGCCGGCGAGGTGGAAGACCGCGCGCGCGTCCGCGACCACCGCGTCGAGATCGCGGGCCGACTGGACGTCGCCGCGCACGACCTCGGCGCCGAGCTCCTCGAGGTAGTCCGATCGGGTCCGCGCCAGGGCCCGCACCGCGACGCCGCGGCCGAGCAACTCGGCGCACAGGTGCTCGCCGAGGAAGCCGGTCGCGCCGGTCACCACCACCGGCCGCGGATCGTCCGCGGTCACGGCTGCGCCTCCGCGTCGACCGCGGCGACGCCGTTGGCCGCCGCCCACTGCGCCCACGGCGTCGTGCCCGCGTGGCCGAGCGTCCACGCCAGATCGCGCGGCGCCAGCTTGCGGATCATGCCCTCGACGTCCTGGCTGATCGTGCGATAGCCCTCGGCGCGGGTGTGCCCGGCCGCGAGCGCCGCGACCTGCGGGTGGGTCAGGAACGGCCCGATGTGGGCAGCGACCTTGGCGCTCGATTTCGGCAGGTAATCGCCCTTCGCCATCGCGTCGTGGGTGCCCGCCAGGTACATCGGCAGGATGCCGCACTTGTTGGTCATCGCGAGGTAGCCGAGCGACGGCTTGAAGTCGGCCATCACCCCCGAGTCCGAGCGTGTGCCCTCGGGGAAGATGAGCAGGATATAGCCCTGCCGCAGCACGTCCGACGCCAGCCGCAGCGAGTCGCGCAGCGAGCCGAAGCGCTCCATCGGCACCAGGTTGGTGAAGTTCTCGAAGTACGCCTTGCGGACCGGATCGTCGAAGAAGTAGTCCTTCGCCGCCAGCGCGACCACCGCGTCGCCGTGCTCGCCGAGCGCGTACTTGCACAGCCCCATGTCGAGGTGGCTGGTGTGGTTCGCCGCGATGATGTAGCCGCCGAACGGCGGCACGTACGCCTTGCCGGTGATGCGGGTGTCGAGATAGCGCTCGTAGAGGTTCTTCATCCCGACGCGCAGGACGCCGCGGCCGAGCCGCACCAGCGGCGCCGGCACCTTGATGTCGTCGTCGTCGAGCTGGTCCTGCTTGCCGGCGAGCTTGCGGGCCTTCGCGTCCTGCTTGGCCTTGCCGCCGAGCCGCGCGATCAGCGCCTCGACGTCGGCGACGGTCTCGAGCCCGGCCAGCTCGCCGGGATCGGGCAACGTCGCGCCCGCGCCCTCGAGCGCGACGCCCAGCTCGGTGAACATCAGCGAGTCGAAGCCGAGCGCGTCGAGCCGGGTGTCGCCGTGGACGTCGGATCGCTTCTTCTGCGCGACCGACGCGATCACCTCGCGCACCCACTCGCCGCCGTCGGGCGATCCGCTCGCGAGCTTGCGCAGCTCGGCGCCGCCCTTGGCCGCCTTCTCGAGGCGCTCGAGCTCGGCGAGGACGTCCTTGCGCTTGATCTTGCGCGTCGACGTCTTCGGCAGATCGAGGTCCCACAGGTGGACGACCTTCAGCCGCTTGTAGAGTGGCAGTTGTTTGCTGACCTTCTTCAGGTGCTCGCGCACCTCGTCGCGCACGCCCTCGCGATCCTTGTCGCCGTGCTCGTAGTCGGGGACCACCAGCGCCGCGACGGTCTCGCCGGCGTCGCCCGCGGGCAGCCCGACCACCGACAGCTCCTTCACCCACGGCGAGTCGCCGTACAGCTCCTCGAGCTCGTCGGGATAGACGTTCTCGCCCGACGGGCCGAGGATCATCTCCTTCTTGCGGCCGACGATGAACAGGTTGCCGTCGGCGTCGAGGCGGCCGAGGTCGCCGGTGTGCAGCCAGCCGTCCTGGATCGCCTCCGCGGTTGCGGTCGGGTTCTCGAAGTAGCCGAGCATGACGTTCGGCCCCTTGGCGATCACCTCGCCGATGCCGGTCGTCGCGTCGGGCTCGAAGATCCGGACGTCGACGCCCGGCAGCGCGCGCCCGACCGAGCCGAAGACGATGGTGTCGCCCGGCCGCGTCACCGTCAGCACCGGCGCCGCCTCGGTCATGCCGTAGCCCTCGTACAGGTTGAAGCCGAGGCCGCGGAAGGTCTTCATCGTCTCGGGCGGCAGCGCCGAGCCGCCGCTGATCAGGAGCCGCATGCGGCCGCCGAGCTTCTTGTGGACCGGATAGAACGCGACCTTGCCGACGCCGGCGCCGAGCTTGTCGCGCAGCGAGCGGTTGCCGTCGATCAGCGACTCGAAGGCGCGCTCGAGCAGGATCCCCCGAGACCCCCGCGAAACGTCGCTGACGTTCTTGTAGATCTTGCGCTCGAGCAGCTGCCACAGCGCCGGCACGCCGACCATGCCCGTGATGCCGGCGTCCTCGAGCGCGTCGCTCAGGTTGTCGGCGTCGATCTCCTCGAGGTACGTGATCGACGCGCCGTGGACCAGCGGCATCAGGAAGCCGGCCGAGAACTCGAACGTGTGATGCAGCGGCAGCACGCTCAGGAGCACGTCGTGCTTGTAGAGCGAGAACGTGCCCGACAGCTTCGCCACCATCGACGTCAGGTTCTTGTGCGACAGCATCACGCCCTTGGGCAGACCGGTCGTGCCCGACGTGAAGATGAGCGACGCCACCGCGTCGCCCTTCGGCGCCGCCGCGACCGCGCCGGGTGACACCTCGGGCTCGGTGTAGAGCTGGTCGAACGACAGCACCGTCGTCGCGACGCCCTGGCTGCCGAGGTACGCGCCGAACGCCTGCTGCGCCGCCGCGCCGTCGTCGTCGGTCGGCAGCGCCAGCCCGAGATCGGCGCACAGCCGCTCGGCCTGCTTGGTCGACAGGATCAGGCACGCCGCGCCCGACACCCGCGCCAGGTTCACGACCTCCGGCGCCGACAGCTCCTTGTCGAGCGGCACCGCGGTCGAGCCCGCCGACAGGATCGCGAAGTACGCGATGCCCCACTCCGGCCGGTTCTCGCTCATCAGCATCACGCGGGCGTTGGCGGCGCCGCGCTGCCGCAGCTGCGCCGCGCCGACCATCGCGAGATCGGCCATGCGGCCATAGGTGTAGA
Source organism: Myxococcales bacterium (assembly GCA_043737575.1). Taxonomy (GTDB): domain Bacteria; phylum Myxococcota_A; class Polyangia; order Haliangiales; family Haliangiaceae; genus UBA2376. The sequence continues at coordinate 3,052 of JAYTAJ010000877.1, forward strand.
CGATCGGCTCGACGTCCTTGGCGTCGCGATCGTCAAGGACCTTGGGTCGCAGCCGCAGCGCGACGCGGTTCTTGTGCAGCTTGGTCGTCGCGTGCCACAGCTCGAGCAGCTCCTTGTAGGTGTAGACCGAGCGCGGCTTGGGGCCGAACTCGTCGTCGAGCG
>JAYTAJ010000878.1:0-7325 GCA_043737575.1 Myxococcales bacterium
GCCGCACCGTCGACGGTGACGCGCTGGATCAAGGCGGGCTGGGACGTCGTCGTCGAGGCGGGCGCGGGCGCAGGCGCCAGCTTCCCCGACGAGCTGTACCGCGCCGCGGGCGCGACCATCGCCGCGCGCGCCGACGAGGTCTGGGCCGCCGCCGACGTGCTGTGCAAGGTGCGGCCGCCGACCGACGACGAGGCCGACCTCGCGCGCGACGGTCAAGTCGTGATCGCGTTCTTGTTTCCGGCGCAGAACCCGGCGCTGGTCCAGCGCCTCGCCGCGCGCCAGGCGACCGTGCTGGCGATGGACTGCATCCCGCGCATCAGCCGCGCCCAGAAGGTCGACGCGCTGTCGTCGATGGCGAACATCGCGGGCTACCGCGCCGTCGTCGAGGCCGCCAACCGCTTCGGCAGCTTCTTCACCGGCCAGATGACCGCGGCCGGCAAGGTGCCGCCGGCGAAGGTGCTCATCATCGGCGCCGGCGTCGCCGGCCTCGCCGCGCTCGGCGCCGCCAAGGGCCTCGGCGCGGTGGTCCGCGCCTTCGACGTGCGCGCGTCGGTCGCCGAGCAGGTGCAGTCGCTCGGCGGCGAGTTCCTCACCGTCGAGATCCAGGAGTCCGGCGACGGTCAGGGCGGCTACGCCAAGGAGATGAGCAAGGAGTTCATCGACGCCGAGATGGCGCTGTTCCGCGCGCAGGCCAAGGAGGTGAACATCGTCATCACGACGGCGCTCATCCCCGGCAAGCCGGCGCCGAAGCTGTGGCTCGCCGACATGGTCGAGGCGATGAAGCCGGGCTCGGTGATCGTCGACATGGCCGCGGAGTCGGGCGGCAACTGCGAGCTGACCAAGGCGGGCGAGGTGGTGATGCACCACGGCGTCGCGATCGTCGGCTACACCGATCTCGCGAGCCGCATGGCCAACGTCGCCAGCGAGCTGTACGGCACCAACCTGTGGCACCTGCTCGACGAGCTGGGCGGCGTCGCCAGGTGGAAGGTCGATCACGGCAACGACATCGTGCGCGGCGCGCTGGTGCTCGATCACGGCGAGGTGACGTGGCCGCCGCCACCACCGCCCGCGAAGCCCGCGGTCGCGGTCGCGGTCGCCGCGCCGCCGAAGCCGACTGTCGTCGCTGTCGCTGAGCCCCCCCGCCCCACCGCGGCAGCGCCCTCGACGAAGAAGGGCCACGGCCACGGCGCGCCCGCCGCCAAGCCGATCCCGGGCGCGATCCTGGTCGGCCTGCTGCTCCTGTTCGCGGGTGGCTTCTTCGGCGTGCGCTACGGCCTGGCGTCGACCGACGTCAGCGCCTCGACCGCGCAGCTGCTCCAGCACCTGACCGTGTTCGTCCTCGCGGTGTTCGTCGGCTGGCAGGTGGTGTGGAACGTCACGCCCGCCCTGCACACGCCGCTCATGAGCGTCACCAACGCGGTCAGCGGCATCATCGTCGTCGGCGGCTTGCTCAACGGCGGCGGCGACCTCGGCGCGCCGGTCGCGGTCGCGATCGCCGCCACCCTGTTCGCGACCATCAACATCGTCGGTGGCTTCTGGGTCACGCGGCGCATGCTCGCGATGTTCAGGAAGTAGGAGCGCGCGTGCCCATCGTCGCCATCGTCCTGGCCTACCTCGTCGCCGCGGTCCTGTTCATCCTCACCCTGCGGGGGCTGTCGAGCCAGACCTCGGCGTCGCGCGGCAACCTGTTCGGCGTCGCCGGCATGGGCATCGCGATCGTCGCGACGCTGGTGCTGCCCGGCCTCGATCCGCATCCGCTCCTGATCGTCGCGGTGATCGCCGGCGGCGCGATCGGCGCGCTCCTGGCGATCCGCGTCGGCATGACCCAGATGCCCGAGCTGGTGGCGCTGCTCCACAGCTTCGTCGGCCTCGCCGCGGTGCTGGTCGGCTTCGCGCTGCAGCTCGACGCCGCCGAGCAGCACCACGTCCCGCCGATCGTCCACCTGATCGAGGTCTACCTCGACGTCGCGATCGGCGCGATCACGCTGACCGGATCGATCCTCGCGTTCCTCAAGCTGCGCGGCTCGGTGTCGGGCAAGCCGATGCTCCTGCCGGCGCGCCACCTGTTCAACCTCGCGATGCTGACCGGCCTGGTCGTGTTCGCGGTGCTGTACGCGCGCAACGGCGAGACCTGGGCGCTCGTCGGCGGCACCGCGATCGCGTGCGTGCTCGGCGTCCACCTGGTCGCCGCGATCGGCGGCGCCGACATGCCGGTCGTGGTGTCGATGCTGAACAGCTACTCGGGGTGGACCGCATCGGCGGCCGGCTTCATGCTCGGCAACGACCTGCTGATCGTGACCGGCGCGCTGGTCGGCAGCTCGGGCGCGATCCTGTCGTACATCATGTGCCGGGCGATGAACCGCTCGATCTGGAACGTCATCTTCGGCGGCTTCGGCGCCGATCCGCCCAAGCCCGCCGCCGGCGCGGTGGTGGCGCCGCCCGGCGAGATCGCCGACATCGATCACGCGACCCTCGCCAAGCACCTGCTCGAGGCGAGGTCGGTGGTGATCGTCCCCGGCTACGGCATGGCGGTGGCGCGGGCCCAGCACGCGGTCCGCGAGCTGACCGAGATCCTGCGCGGCAAGGGCATCACCGTGCGCTTCGCGATCCATCCGGTCGCCGGCCGCCTGCCCGGCCACATGAACGTGCTGCTGGCCGAGGCGTCGGTGCCCTACGACATCGTCCTCGAGATGGACGAGATCAACGACGACCTGCCGACCACCGACGTCGTGATCGTGATCGGCGCCAACGACATCGTCAACCCCGGCGCCGAGGACGACCCGGCGTCGCCGATCTACGGCATGCCGGTCCTGCAGGTGTGGAAGGCCAAGCTGGTCGTCGTCAACAAGCGCTCGCGCGCCGCGGGCTACGCCGGCGTCGACAACCCGCTGTTCTACAAGCCGGTCACGCGCATGCTGTTCGGCGACGCCAAGGGCGCCGTCGAGAAGCTGGTCAACGAGTTGCGGACGTACTGAGCTTCTTCACGACCGTCAGCGCCTCGGCGATGTGGCGCTTGGCCTGGAGTTGCGAGTCGAAGCGCAGGCGGATCACGCCGCCGCGATCGATCACGAACGTGACGCGGCCGGCGATCAGGCCGAAGGTCTTCTTCACGCCGAACGCCTTGGCGCCGGCGCCGCCGGGATCCGACAGCAGCGTGAACGGCAGGCGGTGGTGCTTGGTGAAGCCGTCGTGGGACGCGGCGTCCTGGGCCGACACCCCGACGACCTCGGCGCCGGCGTCGGTGAAGTCCTGGTACTGATCGCGGAACGCGCACGCCTGCGCGGTGCAGCCCGGCGTCTCGTCCTTCGGATAGAAGTACAGGACGAGCGCGCGCTCGCCGAGCAGATCGCGGACGCGGACCGGCCCCTTGGGGCCGACCAGCGTGACGTCGGGGATGGGCGAACCGACCGTGAGCTCGGACATGCGCCCGACGGTATCGTATAAGACGTACGCATGTGGCAGCCGCCCGAGCGGAAGAAGCACGCGCTCCCGCTCGCGGCGTGGCCGAGCGCCGAGGTGGCGGCGGCGGCGCAGCTGTTCACACCGATCGCGCTCGGGCCGCGGACCGCGTCGCAGCGGACCTGGGTGCCGGCGATGGTGCCGTGGCGCGCGACCGAGGACGGCTTCGTCACGCCCGACGTGATCGACTGGTACGCGCGCTTCGCGGCCGGGCGACCCGGCGTGATCGTCGTCGAGGCGACCGGGATCCGCGACCTGCCGTCGGGGCCGCTCCTGCGCATCGGCCACGATCGCTTCGTGCCCGGGCTGCGCGAGCTGGTGGCGGCGGTGCGCGCGGCGTCGGGCGGCGAGACGCTGCTGTTCATCCAGATCATCGACTTCCTGTCGATCCGACGGCGGCCGCCGCGCGACAAGTTCTTCGCGCGCTTCCTGGCGCTGACCGATCGCCACCGCGCCCAGCTGGCCGCGATCGATCCCGCGCTGGTCGGCGCCGACGACGCGACCGTGCGCGCTGCCCTGGCCGCGCTCGATCCCGCCGCGGCCGACGCGCTCCTCGACGACCGCGAGCGCGACGATCTGGCGTACGGCTACCGCGAGCGCGTCACCGACACCGAGCTGCCGCACATCGCCGCGCTGCCGACCGTGGTGCCGCCGCTGTTCGCCGCCGCCGCGGCGCGCGCCGAGGCCGCGGGCTTCGACGGCGTCGAGCTGCACTTCGCCCACGCCTACACGATGGCGTCGTTCCTGTCGGCGCGGAACACCCGCACCGACGGCTACGGCGGCGATCGCGCGAGCCGGGCCCGGCTGCCGCTCGAGGTGATCGCCGCGACCCGGGCCGCGCTGACGCCGGCGATGGTGCTCGGCTGTCGCTTCCTCGGCGACGACGTGATCGAGGGCGGCAATCGCGTCGACGACGCGGTCGACTTCGGCGTGCGCTTCGCCGCCGCCGGCCTCGACTTCCTGTCGATCTCGAAGGGCGGCAAGTTCGAGGACGCCAAGCAGCCCAAGGTCGGCGCCGCGGTCTATCCCTACACCGGACCGTCGGGCTACGAGTGCATGCCGACGATCTACAGCGACGCCCGCGGCCCGTTCGCGCGCAACCTGCCGCTGGCCGCCGCGATCCGCGCCGGGGTTCGCGCCGCCGGGTACACCACGCCGATCGTCGGCGCCGGCGGCATCTGCGACTTCGCGCAGGCCGAGGACGCGCTGGTCCGCGGCGACTGCGACGTGATCGCGTCGGCGCGCCAGACCCTCGCCGATCCCGACTGGTTCGCCAAGCTGCGAGTCGGCCGCGGCGACGCGATCCGCCGCTGCGAGTTCACGAACTACTGCGAGGCGCTCGATCAGCAGCACAAGCAGGTGACCTGCAAGCTGTGGGACCGCGACGCGCTCGACGAGCCAGGTGTCCGGTTGGCGGACGACGGCAAGCGCCGCTTGATCGCGCCGCGGTGAAACGCTGCAGCCGGTCGCCAGTCTCCTGCACCAACAGGAGGCTCCATGTCCAGGTCACGTCTACTCGTCCGTCTCACCATCCCCGCGCTGCTCGCCGCGTCGAGCTGCGCCGACCTCGATCATCCGTCGACGCCCGACGCCGCCACCGCCACCGATCCCAGCGTCACCGGGACCGCGCGGGTGAAGACCGCCTACGGCACGCGGACGATGCGCTACCGCGTCCACGACGGCCGCGCGATCGCGGAAGGCGACATCGATCTCGGTCCCGCCGCGAAGCTCGCGACCTGGGCCAACCTCGTCGTCGACACCACGCGGCGCTGGCCCGACGGTGTCGTCACCTACGCGGTCGATCCCGCGATCCCGCTCGGCGACAGCCGCCGCACCAGGCTCGCCGAGGCGATCGCCCACTACCAGCAGATGACGCCGATCCGCTTCGTCGCGCAGCCCGACGACTTCTGCCCGCCCGCCGACCTCGACTGCACCGATCACGTCTGGATCACGACCACCGATCTGCCGGGCGTCGGCGGCCTGTCGGCCCTCGGCTTCCAGGGCGGACGGCAGAACCTGCGGCTGTCCGCGGGCGCGTCGCGCGGCACCGTCATCCACGAGCTCGGCCACACGCTCGGCCTGTATCACGAGCAGAACCGCCCCGATCGCGACACCTACGTGCAGATCAACCTGTCGTGCATCGACACGGGCGACGAGCCCGACGATGCAGCCAACGAGATCGACTGGACCAATCAGTACGACGAGAACGGCGCGGGCACCGACTTCGGCGTCTACGACTTCGCGTCGATCATGCACTACTCGTCGAGCGGCGGTCGCGACGAGGACTACCTGAACGCGCCGTGTAGCGGCCACCAGCCGATGGAGCGCAAGCCGGGCGTGTCGTGCCCCACGTCGATCTGCAGCGACCCGGGCGGCGACGGCGTCGCCGAGTACATCTCGGGCCAGCGCAACTGGCTGTCGCCGTCGGACATCAACTCGATGTGGGGCGCGTACGGCAGCGGGCTCGGCGCGGCGGAGGTGGGCGATCGCTTCGGCAGCGCGGTCGCCGCCGCCGACTTCGACGGTGACGGCGTGCTCGATCTCGCGGTCGGCGGATCGGGCGAGGACATCGGCGCGGCGACCGACACGGGCGCGGTGTTCGTCTACAAGGGCACGGGGGAGGGCCTGCAGCCGTGGCTGACGATCACGCAGGCGTGGCTCGGCGGCTCGTCGGAGACCACCGACGAGCTGGGCGCGTCGCTCGCGGTCGGCGATCTCGACGGCGACGGCTACCCCGATCTCGCGATCGGCGCGCCGGGCGAGATGGCGGGTGCGGTGTCCGACGTCGGCGCGGTGTTCGTCGCGCGCGGCAGCGCGGCCGGCCTGGTGCCGGGACAGGTGATCACCCAGGCGACGGTCGGCGAGGTCGACGAGGGCGACGACCGGTTCGGCGCCGCGCTCGCGATCGGCGACTTCACGGGCGACGGCGTCGGCGATCTCGCGATCGGCGCGCCCGGCGAGCAGCCTGGCGCTGCCGCCGACGCGGGCCGCGTCTTCATCCTGCGCGGCCAGCTCGCGGGCGCGCTGGTGTCGTGGGATCAGCTCGGCCAGGAGGAGCTGGGCGTCGTCGGCAACGGCGGCATCGCGGTGCCGCCCGTCCCGCTCGGCACGCCCGCGGCGGGCGATCGGTTCGGCTGGTCGCTCGCGGCCGGGCGCCTCGACGGCGACGCCCGCGACGATCTGATCGTCGGCGCGATGTGCGACGCCGACACCATCAACTGCGGCGGCGCGGTCTACGTGTTCCGCGGCGCGGCCGCGTCGATGCAGGGCTGGCGGCGGCTGCAGCGCGCGGCCCCGCTCGGGCTCGATCGCCTCGGCATGTCGGTGGCGACGCTCGACCTCGACGCCGACGGCGACGGCGACATCGTCGCGGGCGCGCCGTTCGCGACCGCGGGCGGCCAGGCCGGCTCGGGCTTCGTGCAGCGGTGGACGCTCGGCGCCAACAACAACTTCGTCGACGCGGGCACGCTGTCGCAGGGCGGCTTCGCGGCCAACGAGATCGGCGACAACTTCGGCGCCGCGCTCGCGACCCTGCCGCGGCCGGCGCTGTGGGCGCCAACCCAGCTGTTCGTCGGCGTCCCGGTCGAGGGCACCAGCGGCGACGACGTCGAGACCGGCGTGGTCCAGCGCTTCACGATCAACGGCGGCGCCCTGACCCACAACGCCATGCTGCGCGAGTCGCCGGTCGGCATCGAGGAGGACGACGACGACTTCGGCGCGTCGGTGGCCGCGGCGACCCTGGGCGTCGGCACCCAGATCTTCGTCGGTACGCCCGGCGAGAACAACGACACCGGGGCGGTCTACGTGTTCAGCAGCCTCGGCAACGTCGTGCCCGGCCACCAGCAGGTCCTGCAGCAACACGACGT
>JAYTAJ010000879.1:0-3212 GCA_043737575.1 Myxococcales bacterium
GCACGCCGGTCGGCACGGTGGCGGTGGCGACGCCGTCGACGCCGCGGACGATGCGGACATTCGCGGTCGCGCCCGCGCCGTCGGCGATCCGGATCGAGAAGTTGCAGCCGTGGAGGACGCCGCCAGGCGTGGTCTCGGTGACGACCAGCTGCTGCGCGGGCGCGTCGCCCGTGACCTGCACCCGGAAGATCGGCCACGCGGGCGCACCCGCGCCGCGGACCCAGACGTCGATGTAGCGATCGAGATCGAGCCCGGTCGTGGACTCGAGCGCGGCCTGGACGTCGGCGACCGAGATCGCGCGCTGAGTGCCGAGCAGCATCTGGATCGCGGCGATCACCTGGGCGCGCGAGGTGAGGACCTCGAGCTGGCGGAACAGGATCATCGGGCCGGGGCCGTAGACCTCGCCGTAGTAGTCGAGCAGCGAGGGGCGGATCGGGTCCTCGGGCACCGGGTGGTACCGCGCGCCTTGCGCGAAGATCTTCCACGCGTGCGCGGTGCGGATCGCGTTGTTGGGCTCGACCTCGTCCTCGTACGCGTACGACAGGTACTCGGCCATCGACTCCTTCCAGACGAAGTCGTAGGTGTCGGCGAGCGTGGTCTCGTCGCCGGCCCACTGGTGGGCGATCTCGTGATTGAGGACGTGGGTGACGGGGCGCGCGTAGTAGCTCTGCTGCGCCGCGAGGCCGGTGTCGAGGACGATGTTGCCGGGGTGCTCGAAGCCACTCCAGTAGGTCGGCCCGGTGATGATGCGCAGCTCGGTGCCGTAGGGGTACGGACCGAAGCGATCCTGCATCCACGCGAGAAAGCCGGCGTGGTTGGTGGCGTCGATCAGCGGCCGCACCTGCGACCTCGTGATGTCGTAGAGCGTGACGTCGACGCCGGCCCAGGTGCCGAGCGCGGTCTCGGTCCACGACGGCGACGCGATCATGCCGAAGGTCGAGTAGGTCGGGCCGCCGTCGTAGTCGAAGTCGCAGGTCGTGACCGCGGGCCCGGCGACGATGCGGCCGGGGCACAGCGCGCGGAAGCCGATCGGATGGTGGATCGTGAAGTGATAGCGCGCGAACGCCGACGGCGCGGTGTCGCACGGGCCGAACCGATCGCAGCCACCGACCCACGACACCAGGTAGAACATCCGCTCCATGTCGCGGTCGAGGGAGATCGAGAAGCCGACCTGGCTCCCGCCCCAGGTCGCGAGCGGCTGCTCGGCGTGGACGACCAGCTCGAGCGTGGTGTCCTGGACCCAGCCGGCGCCGCACGCGGTGAAGGTCGTGCCGTCGGCGGTCGCGGTCGCGGGGGCGCCGCCGAGGGTGACGGAGGGGAGATCGAGCATCGGCGCGCGCGACGGCAGCGTGATGCAGTTGCCCGGGCCGAGGAGGCGCAGCGTCAACGTCGAGGTCGAGCGCTGCGTCGTCAGATCGAGGTCGAAGGCGTAGCGATCGACCCGGACCGCGGCGGTGCCCATCGGTGCGTCGGGCCCGTCGCCGCCGTCGTCGCCGCAGCTCGTGGCCAGGAGGAGCGTGGCGAGGGCGAGCGTGGTGCGTGCCATGCTCGCTAGATACCAGAGGCGGCGGGCCCGTGGATCAGCGATCGGCGGCGCGGGCGATCGGCCGCGCCGTCAGCCACCACAGCCGCACGCACAGCGCGACGGCGGTGCCGGTGAGCCCCGCGGTCAGGCCCCACCACAGACCGGGCGCGCCGCGGTCGAGGACGAAGGCGGCGATCATCGCGATCGGGAAGCCGATGGCGTAGTGGCCGAGCAGGTTGGCGACGAACGCCGCGCGGGTGTCGCCAGCGCCGCGCAGCGCGCCCGCCGCGACCGCCTGGGCCCCGTCGGACAGCTGGAACACCGCGGCGATCTGCAACAGCACGATTGCGGTGGCGGTGACCTCGCCGCGATCGCCGAACAGCCGCGCCAGCGGTCCGGGCGCGAGCACGAACAAGGTCGCCGAGGTCGCCATGACCGCGACGCCGAGCCCGAGCGCGGTCACGGCGGCGCGGCGGGCCCACGCCCGATCGCCCGCGCCGACCGCCATGCCGACGCGGATCGCGGCGGCGGCGCCGACGCCGAGCGCGAGGGAGAACGACACGCTCGACAGCTGGAGCGCGATCTGGTGGGCGGCGGCGGGGGTCGGGCCGAGCCGCCCGGCGAGCACCGCGGCCAGCGCGAAGGCGGCGACCTCGGCGAACAGCTGCAGCCCGATCGGCGCGCCGAGCCGCACGATCGCGGCGGAGGCGTCGGGCTGATCGATCGGGCCGCCGAGGGCGCGGACCAGCGGCCGCGCGGCGCGCAGGTAGTAGATCATCATCGCGATCGTGACCGCGGTGGTGGCGGCGCCCGCGCCGATCGCGCCGAGGGCGGGCAGGCCGATCGCGGGCAGGCCGAGATCGGCGAGGCCGCGATCGCCGAAGATCAGGATCCAGTCGAGCAGCGCGTTGACGACGTTGCCGACGATCACGGCCATCACCAGCGGCCGGGTCCGGCCGTGGGCCTGGAGGAACGCCCGCAGCGCGCCGGTCGCGAGGAACGGCAGGATGCCGACGATGCGCACCAGCGTGAACACCCGGGCCTCGGCGGCGATCGCGGGGTGGACGCCCGCGGCGTCGATCGCCCACGGCAGCGCGATCGCGACCGCGGTGAGGGCGACGCCGAGGCGGACCGCGACCCGGAGGCCGTCGCGCAGGAGCCCGGGCGTGCGCCGCGCATCGCCGGCGCCGATCGCCTGGGCGATCAGCGGATCGAGGCCCATCACGACGCCGGTGCCGAGGTACTGCAGCGCGAGCAGCAGGGCGGTGCCGATGCCGGCGCCCGCCATCGCGTCGGGGTGGTAGTGCCCGAGCATGACGGTGTCGCACAGGCCCATCAGGACCATGCCGACCTGGAGCACGCCGAGCGGCAGCGCGAGGCGGAGCTGCGCGCCCACCTCCTCGCCGCGCGAGATCACGACCTCACCGGATCACGTCATCACGTCATCACCTGATCACGACATCACGACATCACCTGATCACGCCATCGGGAGCATCGAGATCCGTGACCCCGTGCGAGCGAGCGCCGATCGCGACGCGTCACGCAACGGGTGCTCAGGGGATCCGAACGCCTTCGTTGTCGTAGCGCGTGATCGGCAGGCCGAGGCCCTCGAGGTCCTTGCCGACGACGCTCCAGTCACCGACGACGACGATCGACAGGTTGCCCCAGCTCGCGGTGGCCTGGCCCT
>JAYTAJ010000880.1:0-7323 GCA_043737575.1 Myxococcales bacterium
CGCGTCGCAGCCGCCGAGCAGCGACGCGGTCGTCGGTGGCGGCGGCCTTGGCCTCGGCGGCGGCGGCGCGCTCCTCGGAGGTGCGGAGCTTGGCGTCGACCGCGGGATCGCCGCCGCTGCGCAGCGCGGTCAGCTCCTGCTCGGTGCGCGCCAGCTTGGCGAGGGCATCCTCGAGCATGCGGCTGGTCGCGCCCGACGTGCCGATCGCGGCCTCGGCCTGATCGAGGCGCTCGAGCAGCGCGCGGTTCTCGTCGGTCGCGGCGCGGATGCGATCCTGGTAGCCGCCGAGCTGACGCTCGAGCTCGCCGAGCCGATTCTCCGCCGCCATCGCGGTGTTGGTCGCGGCCGCGAGCTGGGCCTCGACGTCGCCGCCGCGCTCGCCGTGCTGCTCGACCTGGGCCTCGATCTGCGCGACCCGACCCTCGGCCTCGAAGGCGCGCTGCAGCGCCGACGTGATGCGCTCGTCGGCGGCGATCGCGCGCTGATCGGCCTCGGCGGCGCGGCGCTCGGCCTCGGCGGCGCGGCCGCGCGCCTCGGTCGCGGCGGCGGTCAGCTCGGCGAGCTTCGGCTCGACCGCGGCGAGCTTGTCGGTCAGATCGGCGAGGCGCTCGGCGCCGCCGGTCTTGCGCGCCTGCACCAGCTCGCCGTGCAGGCCGGCGATCGTGCGCTCGGCGTTGGCGAGCTTCTCGGCGACCATCACGCCGGCCTGGGTCTCGGCGACCAACAGCTCGTCGTTGAGCTTGTTGACCTCGCGCTTCAACGCCACGACCTCGGCCTCGTGTCGACTCTTCTGCTCGGCGAGCGCGCGATCGCGGGCGCCGGTCGCCTCGGCCGCGGCCTTGTCGCGCTCCTGGCCGTGGGCCTTGGCGAGCTTGTCGCGCTCGGCCTTGGCCTCGGCGATCAGCCGCTCGCGCTCGGTCGCCGCCTCGGCGAGGAGCTTGTTGCGCTCGGCCACCGCCGCCGCCGCCGAGGCCTCACGCTCGGCCGCCGCCGCGGTCTCGGCGTGGGCCGCGCCCAGCCGCTCGTGATCGCCGCGCAGCGCCGCCAGCTCGGCGACCAGCTTGTCGCGCTCGATCGCGAGGCCGTCGAGCTCCTCGCGCACGCGATCGCGCTCGGCGCTGGCCTCGCCGAACCGCTCCTCGGCGTCCTCGGCCTGCGTCGTCAGGTGACGGCCGCGCTCGTTGGCCTGGGCCAGCTCGGCCTGCAGCGCGTGCAGCTTCTCGCGCAGGCCTTTGTCCTCGGCGGTCGCGCGCGGCGCGGCGGCCTTGGCGTTGGCGTTGAGCAGCTCGTCCTCGAGCTTGCCGACCGACTCCTCGAGGCGCTCGGCCCGGCCCATCGCCTCGTCGCGCTGCAACAGCACCGCGGTCAGCTCGTTGGAGGCCGAGCGTTGCTGGGTGTTCATCTCGCCGAGCAGCTCGGCGACGCGCTTGGCGAGGGCGCCGCGCTCGTCCTCGATCGCCGCCCGGGCCTTGCGCTCCATCGCGAGCCAGTGCGACAGCTGGGCGTGGACGCCGCCATTGGGCGGGACCGGGCCCTGGGCGCCGAGCACCTGCACCAGCAAGCTGCCGACCAGCGCGACCTCGCCCGGCGGCAGCGACGCGACGCTCACGCGATCGCGGCCGACGAACACGCCGTTGGCGCTGCCGAGATCTTCGACCCAGCAGCTCTGACCGTCGAAGTAGATGCGCGCGTGCTGGCGCGACATCCGCGGATCGTCGCTGCGGATGCCGCAGTCGGCGGCACGCCCGATGATCACGGGCCCGGAACCGAGCTCGAAGGTCCGATCGACACCGTCGACGTCGCAGTAGAGCAGGGTCGGCATGCCCGTCGCGAGGCTATCACGGCGGTTTGCGCGCCGCGCGGGCCGGGGTCTGGGATCGTCAGCGGCCCAGCTGCTCGACCAGCATCTCGGCGGTCCGCAGCGCGCGGTCGGTGTCGTCGTCGAGGACCAGGACGTGGCCCATCTTGCGGCCGGGCGCGGCGTGGGCCTTGCCGTAGAGGTGGAGCCGGGTGTCGGGGCGCGCGAGGACGTGCTGCCACGGCGGCTCGCGCTCGAGCCAGAGGTCGCCGATCAGGTTCACCATCGCCGCGCCGCTCAGCAGATCCGGCGCGCCCAGCGCCAGGCCGCACACCGCGCGGACGTGCTGCTCGAACTGCGACGTCGCGCACGCGCCGTAGGTGTAGTGGCCGCTGTTGTGGGTGCGCGGCGCGATCTCGTTGACCAGGAGCGCGCCGCTCGGCAGCTCGAACAGCTCGACCGCCATCACGCCGACGTGATCGAGCTCGACCGCGATCGCGCGGGCGATCGCCTCGGCGGCGCCGCGCTGGGCGTCGGACATCGGCGCCGGTGCCCGGGTCGTGTGCAGGACGTGGCGGCGGTGGACGTTCTCGGCGATCGGGTAGATCTGGACGTCGCCGTCGACCGCGCGGGCCAGCACCACCGAGATCTCGCGGCCGAACCGCACCAGCTCCTCGAGCGTGGCCGGGACGTGGCCGAGGCGCTGCCACGCCGCCGCCGGATCGCCGCCCGGATCGAGCCGAGCCTGGCCCTTGCCGTCGTAGCCGGCCCGCCGCGCCTTCAAGATCGACGGCGTGCCGATCGTCGCGACCGCCGCGGCCAGCTGGTCGGGCGTGCCGACCTCGGCCCAGCGCGCCTGGGGCTGGCCGATGCGATCGAGGAACCGCTTCTGCACCGCGCGGTCCTGGATCGTCGCCAGCACCTTCGGCCCCGGGCGGACCGGGACGATCGCCGCGATCTGCTCGAGCAGCTCGGCCGGGACGTGCTCGGTGTCGAGGGTGACCACCGCCGCGCGGGTCGCGAGCTCGTGCATCGCGCGCGGATCGTCGAGCGAGCCGACCACGACCTCGTCGGCGACCTGGCCGGTCGGACACCTGGCGTCGCGGTCGAGCACGCAGATGCGGTAGCCCATGCGCCTCGCCGCCAGCGCCATCATCCGGCCGAGCTGACCGCCACCGAGGATGCCGATGGTGGCGCCCGGCAAGATCGGCTTCACAACGGATCCTCGAGGACGCGCTGGGTCTGGGCCGCGCGGTACGCCGCGAGCCGCGCGCGCACGTCCAGATCGCCGCGCGCGAGGATCGCCGCCGCGAGCAGCGCCGCGTTGACCGCGCCGGCCTCGCCGATCGCCAGGGTGCCGACCGGAATGCCGCGCGGCATCTGCACGATCGACAACAGCGAGTCGAGGCCCGACAGGGTCTTCGACTGGACCGGCACGCCGAGGACGGGCAGGGCGGTCTTGCTCGCAGCCATGCCCGGCAGGTGGGCCGCGCCGCCCGCGCCCGCGATGATCACCTGCAGGCCGCGCGCCTCGGCGGTGCTCGCGTACTCGAACAGCAGGTCGGGTGTCCGGTGGGCGGACACCACGCGCGACTCGTGCGGGACGCCGAGCTCGGTCAGCGTCTCGCTGGCGAGGCGCATCGTCGCCCAGTCGCTCTTCGAGCCCATGATGATGCCGACCAGCGGCGCGGTCACGGCGGGCCCTCGTTGCGCGGCCCGGCGGCGCGCTGCAGCCGATCGGCGATCGCCTCGCCGAGGCCGACCGCGTCGGGCACCACCGCGACGATCGTCGCGACGCCGATCGAGTCGAGCAGGCGCAGCGCCGCGTACAGCTCGTGGGCCATCGCCGCCGGATCTTCGGGCAGCTCGATCACCCGGATCGTCGACGGCAGATCCGCGCGCGCGATCACCGCCGCGGTCGCCAGCGCGCCGACCGGACCCGGCGCCAACGCGCAGGCGCCGCCCAGATCGCCCGGCGCGACCGCGACCACCCGCGCGACCGGCGCGTAGTGCGACGGCAGCGTGCCCGGGGCTGGCACCGACGACCGCGCCGCCAGTGGCCGCCCGAGGAACGCCTCGATCGCCTCGCGCGGCACGCCGCCCGGGCGCAGCAGCGCCGGCCGATCGGTCGACACGTCGATGATCGTCGACTCGACCCCGATCGGACAGGCGCCGCCGTCGAGGATGTAGTCGACCAGATCGCCCAGATCGGTCACGACGTGGGTCGCCGTCGTCGCGCTGATCGAGCCGAACCGGTTCGCGCTCGGCGCCGCGACGCCGCGGCCGAACTTCATCAGGAGCGCGCGCGCCATCGGATGATCCGGCACCCGCAGGCCCACCGTCGGCGCGCCGCCCGTCACCGCGTCGAGCACGTGGGGCGCCCGCTTCGCGATCAAGGTCAGCGGCCCCGGCCAGAACCGCGCCGCCAGCGCCCGCGCCGCGTCCGACACGTCCGACGCCCACGCGCCCAGCTGATCCGCCGACGCCAGATGCACGATCACCGGATGATCGAACGGCCGGCCCTTCGCCGCGTAGATCCGCGCCACCGCCGTCGCCGAGGTCGCGTCCGCCCCCAGCCCGTAGACCGTCTCCGTCGGGAACGCGACCAGGCCACCGCCCGCGAGGACGCTAGCCGCGTGAGCGATATCGGCACCGAGCCGCATGAGGTCCGGCAGTGTCGCCTCGCCGCCCCCGCGCCGCAAGGGTGAGCCCGCTTCTACCGTTGCCGCGCGTCCGCGCGTCCGTTACAACCGCAGCGGGTATGGGGTCGGTGGCGTTGGCGCGATGGTCGAGCACGGGTGCGTCAGCGCTCGATCAGATGGAGCACGCCCACCGCACGGTCGGTCGACGCGCGGCGCAGCAGCTCAACCAAGCGTACCTCGTGCTGTTGTCGTCGCACTTCCAGCTGTTCTGCCGCGACCTGCACACCGAGACCGTCGATCTCCTTCTCCGCAACCAGCCGCCCTCGACGCTCCCGGTCATCCGGCTCGTGCTCTTGCAAGCGCGCAAGCTCGACTCTGGCAACCCGAACGCGGGAAACCTCGGCGCGGATTTCGGCCGTCTCGGGATGGCGTTCTGGCCCGAGGTGAAGGCGCTCCACCGCTGCAACCCGGGACGACACGCCGCGCTCGAGCAGATGGCGGTATGGCGCAACGCGATCGCGCATCAGGACTTCACCAGCGCCGCAGCGAAGATCCTGAACGGCCGTGCGACGATCCGCCTCGCCGAGGTGCGCCGGTTTCGCCGCGCCTGCGACGGTCTCGCGATCGCGTTCGATGCGGCAGCGCTCGCCTATATCAACACGGTCGTAGGACCGCACAGTCGATGGTAGGCTGACTCCCATGCTGGCGCTGACCAAGCCCAAGGTGAAGGCCTTCAAGGTCGGGGACCGCGTGACGTTCCGGATCGGCGACAACGACATCATGGCGATCGTGATCGAGGATCGCGGCAACCTCGGCTACGGCGGACGCCAGATCGTCGGCATCGAGTTCTCCCTCGACCCGCCCCACCACGTGCTCCAGGCCGAGTTCCCGTCCGAGGAGCTCGAGCCCGCGCCCCGTCGGCGCCGGGCCGCGGTCCTGAAGGTGCGGCCTCGCGCCCGCGCGCGTCGGTAGCGACGGCGGGCGCGGCGCGGGTATCCTACGGCGATGGATGCCATCGCGGTGCATGTCGAGCCGGGGTTGCCGCTGCTCGGGAACTTCCTCGACTTTCGCAAGGACCGCCTGGGGTTTCAGTTCCGCATCGCCGAGCACGGCGTCACCCGGGTGAAGTTCGGCTGGCGCACGATCTACGTCGTCACCGATCACGACTTCGCGCACCAGGTGCTGGTCGAGCACGAGGACGCGTTCATCAAGGGCCCGGGGCTGTCGATCATCGCGAAGCCGCTGCTCGGCACCGGGCTGCTCACCGCCGAGAAGGACCTCCATCGCCGCAACCGCAAGCTCCTGGCGCCCGCGTTCACGCCGCGCCGCATGGCCGGTTACGCCGCGGTGATGGCCGAGCGCGCCGCCGCCCACGCTGAACGGGTGCGGCCGGCGACGATGATCGACGTCGCCGAGCTGATGATGGCGACCACGCTCGACATCGTCGGCCGGACGCTGTTCGACGTCGATCTCACCGGCGAGGCCCGCGCCGTCGGCGACGCGCTCACCGCGGCGATGGAGTTCGTCGCCCGCGCGGTGCTGTCGCCGATCCCGCCGAGCTGGCCGCTGCCGCGGACCAAGCGCGGCCTCGCCGCGGTGGCCCGTCTCGACGAGATCGTGCTGCGCATCATCGCCGAGCGCCGCAGCCGCGGCGGCGATCGCGGCGACGTGCTGTCGATCCTGCTCGACGCCCGCGACGACGAGGGCGGCTTGTCCGATCGCCAGCTGCGCGACGAGATCATGACCCTCATGCTCGCCGGCCACGAGACCACCGCCAACCTCCTGGCCTGGACCTGGTATGCGCTGGCGACCGAGCCCGCGGTCCGCGCCCGCCTCGACGTCGAGCTCGACACCGTCCTCGCCGGCCGCGCGCCGACCTACGACGACCTGCCGCGCCTGCCGATCACCCTGGCGATCCTCGAGGAGGCGCTGCGGCTGTGGCCGCCCGCTCACGCGCTGGCCCGCGCCGTCGATCGCGCGATCACGATCGCCGGCGTCGAACTGGTCGCGGGCGATCTGGTGCTGGTCTCGGTCGTCGGCATGCAGCGCCGCACCGCGTACTGGGACGACCCGCTGGCGTTCCGCCCCGATCGCTTCCTCGGCGCCGATCGCCGCGCCCGCCGCCCCGGCTACCTGCCGTTCGGCGCCGGGCCCCGCGTCTGCATCGGCAACCACTTCGCCCTCGCCGAGGCCCAGCTCATCCTCGCGACCTTCGCGCAGCGCTTCCACTTCCGCCTGGCCCAGCCCGCGCCGATCGCCCTCGAGCCGCTCATGACCTTGCGGCCCAAGGGCGGCGTCTGGGTCGAGCCGATCGCGCGCTGAGCTACTCGGCCGGCTCGGCGTCGAGCGTCGCCTTGCACGCGGCGTAGGCGGCGCAGTCTTCCTTGCCGTCGACCAGGCTGCGGGTCGCGCACGCCAGCTCGGCCTCCATGCGGCGAGCATCGGACGGTCCGAAGATGTGCGGGTTCTTCCCGTTCAGCACCTTCTGGCACATGTCGCCGATCATCGCGAGCGCCTGCTGCATCTCGGCGTCGCCGCACCGCATCTCCAGGGTCCAGTGCGGCAGGCACTTCGCCTTGGTCGGATCCGGCGGTGACGACGACGAGCTGCACGCCGCGGCCGCGACCAGCAGCAGCGCTGCGAGCCTGGAGCTAGTCATTCACGGTGACCTTGATCATCTTCACCGGCGTGCGCGGGCGATCCTTCTGATCGGTCGGGGTGGTCTCGATCTGCTTCACGACGTCGGCGCCCGACGTGATCTTGCCGAACACCGGGTGCTTCGACTGACCGGGCGTGAAGTAGTCGAGGTAGTCGTTGTGCTTGGCGTTGATGAAGAACTGCGCGCCGCCGGAGTTGGGGCCGCTGTTCGCCATCGACAGCGTG
>JAYTAJ010000881.1:0-7305 GCA_043737575.1 Myxococcales bacterium
ACGTCGACCAGGCTCGAGCCGAGGTGCTTCACCATCTTCACGCGCTGCGATTCGCCGCCCGACAGCGTGTCGGTGGGCCGCTCGAGCGTGAGGTAGCCGAGGCCGATGTCGACGACGTGTTGCAGGCGCTCGACCAGCGTCTTCACCAGCGGCGCCGCGACCGCGCCGTCGATGCGCTTGACGAACGGCGCCAGCTCGCCGATCTCCATCGCGGCGAGGTCGGCGATGTTCTTGCCGCCGATCTTGCTGGCGAGCGCGGCGGGCGACAGCCGCGCGCCCTTGCACAGCGGACACGGCGCCAGGGTCAGGAACGGCTCGACCATCTTCTGGGTGCGCTCCGACAGCGTCTTCAGATCGCGCTTGATGTACGAGCGCGTGAACTTCTCGATGATGCCCATGTACGTCGCGTTCATCGGGCTGCCGTTGAACGTCGCCTTGAACTTCTGGGCCTTGCCGTGGAGCAGCAGCTCCATCTCCTTGGCGGTGAACTTCGCCAGCTTCTTCTTGTTGTCGAAGAAGCCTGACGCGGCGTAGACGTTGTTCTCCCACGCCGCGAACACAGGGACGCTGACCGCGCCCTCCGCGAGCGACTTCGACAGATCGAGGAAGCCGTCGGCCTTCACGCCGAGCTTGCGGCCGAGGCCGCTGCACTCGGGGCACATGCCCTGCGGATCGTTGAACGAGAACGCGTTGGCGTAGCCGGCGTGGGGCTTGCCGAGCCGCGAGAACAAGAGCCGCAGCACGGTGTAGATGTCGGTGACGGTGCCGACCGTCGAATGCGAGCCGCCGCCGAGCCGCTTCTGATCGACGATCACCGCCATGTTGAGGTGCTCGATCGCGTCCGCCGCCGGCTGCGGGTAGCGCGGCAAGAAGTTGCGGACGAACATGCTGAAGTTTTCGTACAGCTGGCGCTGGGCCTCGGCGGCGATGGTGTCGAACACGATCGACGACTTGCCCGAGCCCGACACCCCGGTGAAGATCGTGATCTTCTGCTTCGGGATCTCGAGGTCGATGTCGCGCAGGTTGTTCTCGCGCGCGCGACGGAGCGTGATGGGATTGGCTGCCATCAGGGCAGCGTAACGCGACGCACCCGGTGATACGGCAGGGGCTCGCCCCGGGTGCCGTCGGCGACGTAGAGAAAGGTCCCGTCCGACGAGACATCGAGGCCCTCGAGGCCGAAGAACCGCGCCGCGAGCGGGTTGGTGGCGTCGGCGAAGCCGGGCACGCCGCTGCCCGCGACGGTGGTGACCGCGGTCGCGGTGACGCGGCGGATCGTGCCCGCGCCCGGATCGCCGACGTAGACGGCGCCGGTCGCGTCGACCGCGAGGGCCAGCGGCTCGAGGAAGCGCGCGGCGAGGCGCGGCCCATCGGCGGTGCCCGCGGTGCTGTCGCCCGCGTAGGTGGTGACGGTGCCGTCGAGCAGGACCTTGCGCAGGACGTGGTTGCCGAGATCGGCGACCACCAGCTCGTCGCCGGACAGGACCACGAGGTCGAAGGGAAAGCGGAAGCGCGCGGCGGCGCCGACGTCGTCGACCAGGCCCGGCATGGCGACGGTGCCAGCCAGCGGGGTCGCGATGCCCGTGATCGGATCGATCACGCTGATGACGTGGCGCTGGTAGTCGGCGCCGACCAGGCGGCCGTCGGACAGCGCGGCGAGGCCGCGGTAGCGGCCGAAGTCGTCGCGCACCAGCGTCAGCGCGCCGGTCGAGATCGTGAGGTGCCACAGCGAACCCGTCGGCGCGCCCGCGGTGCTGCGGTCGCTCTGGATCCACAGCGCGTCGCCGCGCCGGACCAGGCCGAAGGGCCGCACGAAGCTCGGCGGGTAGGCGACGCCCGCGGTGCTGGTGGTGCCGTCGGGCGCGACGTGGCGGATGCGGGCGTTGTCGAAGTCGCAGACGAAGGTGCCGCCCGTCGCGTCGGCGGCGACGTTGACCGGGTTCGACAGCCGGGCGACGCCGCGCACGCCGTCGACGTAGCCGTCGGTAGCGTCGCCGGTCAGGGTCGAGACGCCGGGCCCGAGGGGCGGCAAGCCGGTGCCGGCGTCGATCGCCGCGTCGGGCTCGAACGCATCGATCGCAGCGTCGACCGGCGCGTCGATCGCGGCGTCGAGGTCAGGTGCGTCGATGGGAGCGTCAGTCGCCGCGTCGATCGCTGCATCGACGTCAGGCGCATCGATCATCGGCGCGTCGATCATCGGCGCATCGATCATCGCCGCATCGATCATCGCCGCATCGCGCGCATCGATCACCGCCGCGTCGTACGTCGACGAGCCTTCGCCGCAGCCAAGCAGTGCGAGCGCCACGACCACAGCACCCGCCCATCGGGTCGTTCCCCACGCCATGCCCCGATCCCACACCCTCAGAAGCCCTCTCGCAACCGACTTTGGGCCGCGGATCCCATCGATCTGTCCAACCCTCGGAGATCGCTCGGCCTAGTCCTCGCTGACCTCGCCCGCGTCGATGCCGTACTTCCGTAACAGCTTATGCAGGTACTTTCGATCCATGTCCGCGTCGCGCGCGGCCTTCGAGATGTTGCCGTCGGCGCGGCGCAAGAGCCACGCGAGGTAGCGCCGCTCGAAGGCCTCGGTGAAGCGATCCTTGGTGTCGCGGTACGAGACCCCGGGCGCGAACTCGACCATCTCGGCGATCTGGCGCGGGCCGTCGGCGCTGACGCCGAGCGGCGCGACCAGCGCGCCCGGATCGCTGCCGAGCGCGAGCGCGCGCTCGATCACGTTGCGCAGCTCGCGGACGTTGCCGGGCCAGTCGTGGGCGTAGAGCGCCGCGCGCGTGGTGTCGGTGAGGACCGGCGTCGCCGCACCCGCGGGGGTCAGCCGCGCGAGGAAGTGATCGATCAGCCGCGGCACGTCCTCCTTGCGATCGCGCAAGGACGGCGCGGTGATCGGCACGACGTTCAGGCGGAAGTAGAGATCCTCGCGGAACTTGCCCTTCTCGACCTCGCTGCGCAGATCCTTCCGCGTCGCCGCAATCACCCGCAGGTCGACCTTCTGGGTCTTGGAGCCGCCGACCCGGCGCAGCTCGCGCTGCTCGAGCACACGCAGGAGCTTGGGCTGGAGATCGAGCGACAGCTCGCCGAGCTCGTCGAGGAACACGGTGCCGCCGTGGGCCAGCTCGAAGGCGCCCTGGCGCGCGGCGTGGGCGCCGGTGAACGCGCCCTTCTCGTGGCCGAACAGCTCGCTCTCGATCAGCGTGCCCGCGACCGCGCCGCAGTCGACCACGACGAACGGCGCGTCCTTGCGCCGCGACAAGAGGTGCAGCGTCCGCGCGATCATGTCCTTGCCGGTGCCGGTCTCGCCCTCGATCAGCACGGTGGCGTCGGTCGGCGCGATGCGCTCGATGAGGCCGAAGATCTCGCGCATCGCGGTCGAGCGCCCGACCATCTCGCCGAGGGTCTCGCGCTCCGACGGCAGGATCTCGATGCGCTCCTCGAACGGCGTGAACTTCAGCTCGACCGCGCCGGCCGCGACCACCGAGCCGGCCCGCAGGTACGCCTCCTTGATCTCGGCGCCGTCGAGGAACGTGCCGTTGGTCGAGTGGAGATCGCGGACCAGGTAGCCCTTGGCGTCGCGGACGATCTCGAAGTGGACGCGCGACACGGTCTCGTCGGCGATCACCAGATCGTTCTCGGGCGCCTTGCCGACGCGCAGCACGTCGCCACCGACGACGAACTCGGTGCCGCGCTGCGTGCCCTTGACGACGACGAGCTTGCAACGCCGCAGGTTGACGGTGGCCGGTGTGGCCTCACGGCGGATCCGGGTTCCGCCCAGGGCATCCATCGTACATGATCCTATCACGCGGGTTCGCGGATCCCGACGCCGGGTCGCGTTGACCGCACGCGCCGCACCGAGCTACCGTCTGGCCAGTGTCGCGCCGGGGACTCGTCGCCATGCTCGGCGCTGCGTTGGCAGCCGGGACCCTGACGCCTGCGTGGGCGGACGAACCCCGCCGGTCCGCCGCCGAGACCGCCGCCGAGGCCGAGGCCGCCACGCCGTCGGATGCGCCGCTGCCGTCGTGCCTCGATCAGTCGATCAAGGACGCGCTGGGCCGCAGCCTGCGGCCGCGCGGCGTGCAGAAGCGCGACTTCGCCAAGCGCGGCCACGTCGAGATCATCGCCCGCGGCGGGCTCTACGCGGGCGACCTGACCTCGTCGTCGTGGATCGGCGGCGGCGCGGTCGCGTACTGGTTCACCGAGGATCTCGGCCTCGAGCTCGGCTTCGACGTCACGCCGATCGCGCTCGATCTCGACAGCCCCCTCGCCGAGTTCTTCGGCGACGATCGGTTCGAGAAGGGGATGGGCTACCTGCCGATGGCGAACCTCATGTGGTCGCCGATCCACGCCAAGCTGAAGATCGGCGACAGCATCGTCCACAGCGACTTCATCGTCTACGCCGGCGGCGGTCGGCTGATCCACGACAGCGTCCAGGGCGCGACCTTCGACGCCGGCATCGCGGTCGAGCTGCTCACGACCGGCGTGCTGACGGTGCGCTTCGACGTCCGCAACGTGATGGCGGTGCAGGAGGTCGTGGCCGAGACCCGCTTCACCAACAACCTGGTCGCGAGCTTCGGTCTCGCCCTGTGGATCCCGACGCCGTTATGATCGCCCAACGGCTGCTCCGCACCGTCGGGCTCCGCTCGACGATCGTCACGCTGCTCGCGCTCGCGGCCTCGAGCGCCGATGCCGACGATCGCGTCGCGGCGGCGCCGAAGGATCTGCGGACGACGTCGATGTGCATCGATCAGGAGATCGCCGATCGGCTCGCGGTCAAGCGCAAGCGCCGCGGCGCGGTCGATCGACTGTTCGTGAAGCAGCACCGCCACGAGCTGACCGCGGGCGGCGGCTACTACGCCTCCGATCTGTTCAGCGGCACCTACGTCGTCGGCGGCGCCTACACCTATCACATGACCGATCAGACCGCGGTCGAGTTCGGCGGCGGCATGACCCACGCCAACGCCGACGTGATCCGCGCGATCGAGGATCAGCGCGGCGTCGTGCTCGGCGAGGACTTCGCGCGCGTCATCTACGCCGAGTCGCTGCTGTTGTGGAGCCCGGTGTACGGCAAGCTGCGCTTCGGTGGCTCGATCGCCCACTTCGATCTCCACCTCGATCTCGGCGTCGGCGTGGTCGACTCGACCACCAGCCGTGGCGCGATGGGCGTGGCCGGCGTCGGCATGAAGATCTTCCTCGGGCAGGCGGTCGCGATCCGGATCGACGCCCGCGATCGGGTCTATCGCCAGGAGCTGCTCGCCGAGCGGTTCCTGGTCAACGACACGTCGATCACGCTCGGCCTGTCGGTGTTCTTGCCGTTCCACAACTAGAAGGAGTCGCCATGACCGGTCGACGCATCGTCCTCGCCTCGACCCTCTTGTTTGCGGGCGTCGCGTCCGCGCAGCCGACGCCGCCCGCCGCCGCACCGACGCCGACCCCGACGCCGGTCGCGCCCGCGCCGCCGACCACGGGGACACCGTCGACGACGCCCGAGACCGCGCCGACCGGTGAGGGCACCGACGTCGATGCGCTGCGCCAGGAGTACCTGCAGCTGCGCGACGAGCTGTTCGAGTCGCGGGCCCGGGCCGCGACGATCGCGAGCGCGCTGTACTCGACCCGGGTCCAGGTGAAGCTCGGCTTCGGCAGCTCACGGTTCTGGGGCGTCGGCCGCGCGGTGATCCGCCTCGACGGCGCCAGCGTGTTCGACGACACCGCGGGCGTGGTCGGCACCGACGACGCGATCCGCTTCGACGGCTGGATCGCGCCCGGCCGCCACCTGGTGACGCTACGCCTCGAGACCGTCGGCAAGGACGACGATCGCTTCACCACCGCGACCGAGTCGACCTTCGTCGTGCAGGCGGTCGCGGGCAAGGATCTGACGATCGACGCCCGCACCTCCGACGGCGGCGACATCGCCTACGCGTGGAAGCGCAGCGAGCGCGGCACCTACCGCATCGGCATCGACGTCGACGTCCGGACCACGGCGCGGGCCGGCGCCGCCGCGGCGAAGAAGGTCTCGCGTGCGAAGTAGCTGGACCGTCGCGGCGATCGTGCTGGCCGCCGCGGTCGGCACCGCCGCCGCCGACGACGCGCCCGAGGCCATCGAGCCGGCGCCGACCGGGACCGCGCTCTACTTCGCCGAGCTCGAGCGCATGGGCCTGGTCGACGCGTCGAGCGGCAACCAGGCCACGCTCACCCGCGATCTCGCCGCCGCCGAGCGCCTGCTGCGCGAGGGCAACCCGATCGACGCCGCGGTCGCGCTCGCGACCATCGTCGACTCGCCGCGCTACACCGACTTCTCCGACTTCGTCGAGTACGCCAACGCCGAGTACTACCTCGGCGTCGCGCTGCAGGAGGCCGGCGCCTACGGTGCGGCGCTGCGCGCGTTCGAGCGGGTGCTGCGGCGCGGCCCCGACGCGCCGTACTGGGGCCCGGCCCACCGCCACGCGGTCGATCTCGCCCTCGAGACCCGCGACTTCGCGCCGGTGCTGGCGCGGCTCGAGGCGATCGCGTCGGCGACGCCGATCCCGCCGAGCGCCGCGGGCGAGCGCGCGTACCTGCGCGGCCGCGCCGCCTACGCGAGCGGCGATCTGATCGCGGCCGAGGGCGATCTGGCGACGATCTCGAAGAAGAGCCGCCTGTACTCGTCGGCCCTGTACCTGCGCGGCGTGATCCGCACCCGCAAGGGCCAGTTCCGCGACGCCGCCGACGCGATGTGCGAGGTCGCGGGCACCGGCGACAGCGATCGCATCACCTTCGTCGTCGACGATCGCTACTTCACGATCAAGGACCTCGCGCGGCTCGGCCTCGGCCGCATCGCCCACGAGCAGAGCGAGTACGACGACGCCTACTATCACTACTTCCAGATCCCGTCGGACTCGGTCCACCTGCCCGACGCGCTGTTCGAGGCGGCGTGGTCGATGTACCAGAAGCGCGAGCTCGAGACCGCGCGCGATCTGGTGGCCGAGCTGCGCGCGCAGTTCCCGAACGCACCTACATGGCCCGAGGTCGGGCTCCTGGGTGCCTACGTCGAGCTCGCCGATTGCAAGTTCGACGACGCCCGGACCGGCTACGATCGGCTGGTGGCAGAGCTCACCCCGGTCGTCGTCGAGCTCGATCGCATCCGCAAGGATCCAACGGCGCGGCGCGAGCTGTTCCGTCGCGCCCTCGATCGCTGGCGCGAGGAGTCGACCGGCGTCCGCGCCGAGGTCAAGACCGGCGACGACGTCACCGATCGCGTGATCGGCCTGGTCCGCCTCGACCCCGGCTTCGTGCGGCTGCACGACGCGGTGACCGGCATGC
>JAYTAJ010000882.1:0-3200 GCA_043737575.1 Myxococcales bacterium
CCGCGCACGACCGCCGCGGCGACCTGATCGGCGTGGTCCTCGTAGGCGTCGCCGACCTGACCGACCGCGCCCTTCAAGCTCACGCCGCTGCGCTGCTGGACCACGTGGGCGGCCTCGTGGGCGGCGAGGAACAGATCGGGCGACGACGCGAACGCGACATCGCTGCCCGTGGCGTACGCCTGCGCGCCGATCGCGGCCGACGCCTCGGCGGCGGCGCCACCGACGTGGGCGCGGACGTCCGACAGATCGTGGGCCGATCCGAACGAGCGCTGGATCGCGTCGAGGTGCGGCAGCGGGCTGCCGCCGTTGCTGACCCCGCGCGCGGCGTGGCTGGCGATGGCGGTCTCGGACAGGCCCGTGTGCGCGTCGACGCTGCGCTGCACGGGCGTCGACAGCGCCGCGCACGACGCCTCGATGGTCGCGGCCGGGCCGCCGAAGAAGCCGAACGCCGCGGCGGTGTCCCACTCGCACTGGCGCTGGATCGCTGGATCGATCGCGGGCCGGACCGTCGCTGCGGTCGACTCGACGCTCGGCGCCGCGGCCAGGCGTTGGGTCAACGTGGTCTTGCCCGGCGCTCCGACCCGGCTCGCATCGGAGGAGTCCAGGTCGGATCGGTCAGCGCGATCGTAGCGGCTCGCCATCACGGACGCCGTCGCAACCCGCGTGCCGAGCTGACGATCGATGCGGCGCCCTGCAGGAGGCCGATCAGCGGCTCGATCCGCGGTGGCCGGCCAGGCACGTGCCGGCGCGCCAGGCCAGCCGGGTCAGCGCTCGAACCGGAAGCGCGCGATCCCGAACCCGGCGAACAGCGCCGCGAAGCCGAACAGCGCGCCGATCTGCGGCAGCACGTCGGCGACGCCGGCGCCGTCGCGCACCAGCACCGTGAGGTAGCCGTCGAGCGCCCAGCTGTGCGGCACCACCAGGCCGATCGTCTGCATCGTCGGCGGCATGACCGCGCGCGGCACCATCGCGCCGCCGAGCAGGCCCATCACCAGGAGGCACACCGAGCCGATGCTGCCCATGCGCTTCTCGCTGCCGCCGATCGCCGCGATCACCAGGCCGAGCGACACCGCGCAGGTCACGACCGCGATCGTCACCGCCACCAGCGCCAGCGGGCTGCCCCCGATCCGCATGCCGAACACCACGATGCCGAGGCCGAACAGGAAACCGAACTGCACCAGGCCCATCAGGAAGTACGGCACCAGCTTGGCGACCAGGATGGTCCCGCGCCCGACCGGCGCGGCGAGGACCCGGCGCCAGGTGCCCCACTTGCGCTCCTCGGTGAACGACAGCCCGACGGTGAGCGCGAGGAAGAAGCCGAACAGCACCGCGTTGCCAGGCACGGTGATCTGGAACGCCGACACGTCGCGCAGCGCGGCGCGGATGCCGGGCGGCGTCTGCGCGATCAGCACCGGCGCGTCGGCGCCAGGTGCGGGCGGAAACACCGCGCGCGCGACGATCGCCTGGACCGCGCTCGCGATCGGCGCCCGCACCTGGATCGGCGCCGCCAGATCGATCGCGAGCTCGCCGGGCCGCCCCGCCGCCGGATCGAAGTCGGCCGCGAGGATCACCGCGGCGTCGGCGCGCTCGTCGGCGACCGCGGCTCGCGCCGCCTCGGGCGACGCCACCGTCACGATCTCGAACAGCCCGGCCTGGGCCAGGGCCGCGGCGGTCGCGGTCGCGCGCGGGGCGTCGGGCGCCGACCACACCGCGATCGTGCGGCGTGACCTGTCGTCGTCGCCGCCGAAGATCGAGCCGAACACCGCGATGAACGCGATCGGCAGCAGGAACATCGTCACCAGCGCGCCGCGGTCGCGCAGCAGGAGCTGCAGGTCCTTCTTGATCGCCGCGTAGAGCATCAATCCCTCAACGTCTCGCCGGTCAGCGCCAGGAACACGCTCTCGAGGTTCGCCGATCGCGCGGTCACCCGGACCACGGTCGCGCCCGCGTGCTCGACGTCGGTGAGGAGCGGCCCCAGCGCTCTCGGCCGCGGCAACCGGAGCGTCGCGCCGGTCCCGTCGATCGGCCCGTGGCGCGCCGCGAGCGCGCGCGCCGCCATGAGCGCCGACGGATCACCGCTGAGCTCGAGCTCGACCACCGCGGCGCCGCCGTGCCGGGTCAGCAGCTCGGCCAGCGAGCCCTGCGCGATGATCTCGCCGTGATCCATGATCGCGACGCGCTCGCACAGCTCCTCGACCTCCTCGAGGTAGTGGCTGGTGTAGAGGATCGTCATGCCGTCGTCGCGCAGCGCGCGGATCGCGTCGAACAGGTGGCGGCGGCTCTGGGGATCGACGCCGACGGTCGGCTCGTCGAGGATCAGCAGCGTCGGCCGGTGCAGGATCGCCGCGGCCAGGTTCAGGCGCCGCTTCATGCCGCCCGAGAAGGTCTTGACCGGATCGTGCTGGCGATCGGCGAGGCCGGCGAGGTCGAGCGCGAAGGCGCAGGCGTCAGCGAGGCGCTTGCCGCGCAGCGCGAACAGCGCGCCGAAGAACGCGAGGTTCTGCAGCGGCGTCAGCTCCTCGTACAGCGCCAGATCTTGCGGGCACAGCCCGATCGCGCGCTTGGCGTCACCGCCCGCCGCGCCGACCCGATGCCCGGCCACCGTCGCGGTGCCGCGGCTCGGCGTGATCACGCCCGCGATCATCGAGATCGTCGTGGTCTTGCCCGCGCCGTTGGGCCCGAGCAGGCCGTAGATGATCCCGCTCGGCACGTCGAGATCGATCGCCTGCACCGCCGCGCGCGCGCCGTAGTGCTTGCCGAGGCCGCGCAGCTCGACGCAGCGGCTCACGTCGCCACCGCGAGGACGACCTTGCCGAAGATCGCGCGGCTCTCGACGAGGCGGTGACCGTCCGCCGCCGCCTCGAGCGGCAAGGTCGCGTGGACGATCGGCTTCAGGCGCCCGGCGGCGACGTGGCCGAGCACCGCGAGCAGGTCGGCCTTGCTGCCCATCGTCGAGCCGAGGATCTCGATCTGGCGGAAGAAGACGTGGCG
Source organism: Myxococcales bacterium (assembly GCA_043737575.1). Taxonomy (GTDB): domain Bacteria; phylum Myxococcota_A; class Polyangia; order Haliangiales; family Haliangiaceae; genus UBA2376. Next base: position 2,992 of record JAYTAJ010000882.1, read on the forward strand.
CAGATCGACCTCGGGCGTGAAGCCCGCGGTGGCGCCGCAGGTGACGATGCGGCCGCCGTTGCGGGTCGCGCGGATCGACCGCGCGAACACCTCGCCGCCGACGTGCTCGATCACCGCGTCGACGCCGCGCTTGTCGGTCGCCTGCTTCACCGCGTCGACGAAGTCGCCGGTGCGGTAGTTCAACACCAGATCGGCGCCGAGCGCGCGCG
>JAYTAJ010000883.1:0-3195 GCA_043737575.1 Myxococcales bacterium
AACAACGGGAACACCGACCCGAACAACGGGAACACCGACCCGAACAACGGGAACACCGACCCGAACAACGGGAACACCGACCCGAACAACGGGAACACCAGCACCCCGGGCGCGGTCACGGTCGCGCCGCCGCCGTCGCTGTTTGCCCAGACCACCACGAAGCCGTTGCACGAGTACACCTGGACCATCGGCGCCCAGGTGCTCGGCCTCGCCGCCACCGTCGGCGAGAAGGGCGACTGGCAGAAGGGCGCGGGCGGTCTCCGCATCCTCGGCGACTACGTGATCTCCAAGAACAAGCTGATCGGCGCCCAGGGCTACATCGGCTTCTTCAACGTCAGCGGCACCAACGACGGCGCGTTCATGGACGAGTCGCTGAGCATCGTCGACCTCGGCATCGCGATCTACAAGGAGCAGTGCCGCGGCCGGCTGTGCTTCAAGCCGCTCGCGGGCGTGCAGATCGCGCTGTTGCAGCCGTCGGACCTCGACGGTGAGAGCGGCTTCTCGGCGCTCGGCGCCCGCGGCGAGCTCGGCCTCGAGTACGCGCTCGGCGCGCGCTACGAGAACGTCCTCACGCTCGGCGTCGGCGTGAACATCTACTTCCCCGCGTCGGAGAGCAGCGGCTCGCTCGCGCTGCCCGAGGACTACGGCCTCCACAAGTCGAGCGCCAACGGCTACCTCGCGATCGGCTACACCCGCCGCTTCGCGACGCCGCTCGGCAGCCAGCCGCTGTTCACCTTGCAGTGAGCCCCGAAGGGGCGAAGCGATGCCCCGAGGTCTGCTGCGGTCGACGCGCGGATCCTCGAAATCGCGGACCTGAGCTGAGCTCGCGACTGCGCCTTCGCGGCTACGCCGCTCAGTCGTCGGGATCGGGCCGGTCGGCGCCGATCTCGACGCGCCGCGCCTCGTACCAGCGATGCAGGCTGGGGAAGCTGTCGGCGAGGAACTCGGTCTGGAGCCGCGGCGCGGCCTCGCGCAGGAGCAGGAGCTCCATGTCGGCGTCGCCGCGGCGGCCGAGCGCCCACGCCAGCAGCACGAGGTTGGTCCCGAACCGGCTGCAGCCGAGCGCGACCTTGGCCCAGTCGTAGAGCTCCTCGTCGTTCGGCAGCGCGGTCGGCTCGTCGGCGCAGAAGCCGAGCACCAGATCGGTGAGCGCCAGCTCGAGCGCGAAGTAGTCGCCGGTCGGCGCGTTGCCGAGCTCGCTGCGCGCGGTCCGCGCCGCCGGCACGCGCCCCATCACCGCGAGGAGCTGCGCGCGATCGAACGCGCACACCCAGTACATCGCGCGACGGCGCCGCGGCTGCACCGAGCCCATCGCGCGATCGTAGAGCGCGAGCGCCGCGTCGAACGCGCCGCGCTGCCACTCGAGCTTGCCGCGCAGGTACGCGAGGAACGGCCGCAGCGTGTCGGCGACGCGCCCGGCCTCGAGCTTCTCGACCGCGGCCAGCGCCTCGTCGCGCCGCCCGGCCGACGCCAGCACCAGCGCGGCGCGGGCGCGGCGCCACGCCCGGCTCTGTCGCCACATCACGCCCGCGAACAACCCACCCGCGACCAGCCCGAACAGCGGCCCCGACAGGATCGCCATCGCGGTGATGCCGACGCCCGCGACGCCACCGACCGCGGCCCACGCCGCGACCTGCTGGCGCCGCATCGCCTGCTCGCCCATCACCTGGCCCTGATCGTCGAGCAGCAGCACCTCGCCCGGCTTGGCGTCGGCGAGCGAGCGCGACACCCGCCACGGCGGCGAGTCTCCGGTGAGCACCAGGGCGGTCTCGGTCTTGGCGCTCACTCGCTCAGTCTACTAGAACCGGAGCCAGACGCTTCACCCCGCGAAGACGCTTCACGCTCGCCTCGAGCGACTGGGCGCGGCCGCGGGTCGGAACCGGCCCGGCTACCTGCGCCACGCGCCACGGCCGCCCGGGCCGCGTCGAGCGCGCCCCGCCCGCGAGCTCGCCATTGTGCTGGCGCAGCCGACGATCGACGTCGCGCGCGATGCCGACATACGTGCGGCCGGCGCGTGAGACGAGGACGTACACGAACCACATGCGTCGCCGCATTTTGCACCCTCGACGAGACGAGCGCGCGGTCAGATCTGCTAGGGTCCCCGCGTCGTTTCGCCGCGCGTCTGCATCAGACGTACTGACGTGACAGGCCCACTCGACTCTCTGATCCCAGGAGCACGTGCATGACCGGTAAGACCGCCAAGCTGATCCTCCCCGACGCCACCGAGACCGCCCTGCCGGTCGTGATCGGATCGGAGAACGAGCCCGCCATCGATATCCGCGCGCTCCGCAACAACACCGGCTACGTGACGCTCGACTCGGGCTTCATGAACACGGGCGCGACCACCAGCGCGATCACGTATCTCGACGGCGAGCAGGGCATCCTGCGCTACCGCGGCTACCCGATCGAGGAGCTGGCCGAGAAGTCGACCTTCGTCGAGACCAGCTACCTGCTCATCCACGGCAACCTGCCGACCAAGGACCAGCTCGAGGAGTTCTCGCGCAAGCTGACCCGCCACTCGATGATCCACGAGGGCATGCGCCACTTCTTCGAGGGCTTCCCCGACCGCAGCCACCCGATGGCGGTGCTGTCGTCGATGGTGACGTCCTTGTCGGCGTACTACCCCGACTGTCTCGATCGTACGGCGCCGATGGAGCTGCACCTCACCCGCATCCTGTCGAAGGTGCGGACCATCGCGGCGTTCTCGTACAAGAAGACGATCGGCCAGCCGATCATGTACCCGCGCAACGCCCTGTCGTACTGCGCCAACTTCTTGCACATGATGTTCGCGGTGCCGGCCGAGCCCTACGAGCCCGACCCCATCGTGGTCAAGGCCATCAACCAGCTCCTCATCCTGCACGCCGATCACGAGCAGAACTGCTCGACCTCGACGGTGCGGATGGTCGGCAGCTCCGGCGCCAACGTCTACGCCGCGGTCGCGGCCGGCGTCCTGGCGCTGTGGGGCCCGCTCCACGGCGGCGCCAACCAGGCCGTGATCGACATGCTCCACGAGATCCAGGCCCAGGGCGGCGATCCCAAGGCCTTCATGGAGAAGGTCAAGAAGAAGGAAGGCGGCTCGCGCCTGATGGGCTTCGGCCACCGGGTCTACAAGAGCTACGACCCGCGGGCCAAGATCCTCAAGAAGCTGGTCGACAAGCTCCTGCCGCACCTCAAGATCAACGATCCGCTGCTCGA
>JAYTAJ010000884.1:0-7273 GCA_043737575.1 Myxococcales bacterium
AGCTGCCCGGACACCACGACGGCAGCGCGACCTCGATCGGCGCGGTCGCGCCGTCGCACGGGACGATCAGCGTGACGTGGACGAGGTGGTCCTGGGGACGGTCGAGGCGGATGTGGTAGGAGAGCCCTGGCGCGGCCATGTCGCGAAGGTACACTGATCTCCGTGCCGGCCTTGCCCTCGACGATCGCGGTCGCTGCTGCCCTGTCGGCGGCGGCGATCGGTAGCGCGTGGGCCAGGCCGGATGATCGCCGCCGTGATGGCAAGGCGGTCCGGGTGCCGCGGTCGCAGGTGGCGGTGTCGACCAACGCGCGGTTCTGCGCGCTGTCGGAGGACGATCGCGGCATCTGCTTCGCGCCGGTCCAGGTCGGCGACGGCGGCTCGGTGCTGTCGAGCGACGGCAGCAACTGGGGCCAGACCGAGATCCTCGAGGTCACGCCCGCGCTCAACCGCTGCGGTCAGCCCGAGGCGTGGAACATCCGCATCGACAAGGCGCGCTTGCAGTCGGCGTACTACGACTACGGCGCGACGCTGGTGGTCGGCATGACGCTGGCGAGCGGCGCCCAGCTGATGTCGGCGAGCCGGGCGATGCCCGACGGCAACGAGCAGGCGTCGATCTCGTACGTGGTCGACGCCGACGGTGACGACCAGGCCGATCTGATCGCTGATCAATACGGCTGCGATCTGTCGCGACGCCCGGTCCGCAGCGGCGATCCGACCCACCAGTGCTTCGAGTACTGGGTCGCGGTGCGCGATCGCTGGCAGCGCGGCCGCGTCGATCAGATCGCCACGTGTACGCGATGAGCCGCCCCAATCGTCACCAGTGGGACGCGGCGCAGAAGATCGAGGCCCGCCTCGCCAACGAGCGCGGCACGATCGTGCGCGAGGCCCGGACCCGGGTCGCCCTGTGCTATCCGAGCCCGTACCGCGCCGCGATGTCGTCGCTCGGCTATCAGCACATCTATCGCCTGCTCAACCAGGTCCCCGACCTCGCCGCCGATCGCGCGGTGCTGCCCGACGACGCCGCGGCGGCCAAGGCCGCGCACGAGCCGCTGTTCACCCTCGAGCGATCGCGCCCGGTCGGCGACTATCCGCTGCTCGCGTTCTCGGTCGCCTACGAGCTGGAGCTGGCGGGCCTCATCGACTTCCTCGATCTCGCGGGCATCCCGGTGCTCGCCGCCGATCGCGACGATCGCCACCCGCTGATCATCGCGGGTGGGCCGCTGACGTTCTCGAACCCGGTGCCGCTGGCGCCGTTCGTCGACGTGGTCGTGCTCGGCGAGGGCGATCAGCTCGCGATCGAGGTGGTGACCTTGGCGCGCGATCTGGGCTGGCGCCGCGAGTCGCTGGTCGCCGAGCTGGCGACCCGCCGCGGCTACTACCTGCCGTCGATCCACGGCGGCGTCGTCCCCGCGATCGGTCAGGCCGACGACGCCGAGCTGCCGGCGCGGTCGCAGATCATCACGCCCGACACCGAGCTGTCCGACATGTTCCTGACCGAGGCGGCGCGCGGTTGCTCGCGCGGCTGCACCTACTGCGTGATGCGGCGCTCGACCAACGGCGGCATGCGCATCGTGCCGACCGCCGCCGTCCTGGCCGGCATCCCCGAGCACGCGCGCCGGGTCGGGCTGGTCGGCGCGGCGGTGACCGATCACCCCGACATCCGCGCGATCGTCCGCGGCGTCGTCGACGGCGGCCGCGAGGTCGGCATCTCGAGCCTGCGCGCCGACAAGCTCGACGACGAGCTGGTCGGGCTCTTGGCCCGCGGCGGCTACCGCACGCTCACGGTCGCGGCCGACGGCGTCAGCGAGCGCATGCGTCGCGTCGTCGAGCGCTCGACCCAGGAGCGCCACCTCCTGCGCACCGCCGAGCTGGCGGCGCGCCACAAGCTCGCGACCGTCAAGATCTACATGATGGTCGGCGTGCCGACCGAGACCGACGACGACATCGACGAGCTGGTGCGGTTCTCGGGTGAGCTGATCAAGCTCCACGGCAAGGTCGCCTACGGCGTGGCGCCGTTCGTCGCCAAGCGCCACACCCCGCTCGACGGCACCGACTTCGCCGGCATCGACGTCGTCGAGGCCCGCCTCGAGCGGCTGCGCCGCGGGCTCAACGGCTACCGCGGCAAGGCGATCGTGCGGCCGACCTCGGCGCGCTGGGCCTGGGTCGAGTACATGCTGGCCCAGGGCGATCAGCGCGCCGGCCTGGCGCTGCTCGACGCCCACCGCGCGGGCGGCAGCTTCGCCGCGTACAAGGCCGCGTTCGCCGCGCGCGGCGCGACGCCGACCGGGCCGCGGGCGCGGGTGCCGTCGAGCGCCGAGCTGATCGCGCTGAAGAAGCGATCGATCGGGCTCGGCGCCGCGCCGATCAGCGACGCGGGCTGACGACGGTCGCGGTAGGATGCGGCGTGGATCTCGGCCGCATGCTCGCGAAGTGCCACGAGGCGCAGTGGCGCGCCGACGATCTCGACTGGAGCGGGCGGCCCGCGCCGATGCCGCGCGCCAAGGAAGAGGCGGTGGTCCAGGCCTTCACCGACATGGCCGGCATCGAGCGCCTGGCGGCGGCGCTGTTCGTCGCCCAGGCCGCCAAGACCCCCGACCCGACCTTGCGCGCGATCTTCGCGACCTTCGTCGTCGACGAGGCCCGCCACGCGGTGGTGGCGGCGCGGCTGGCTCGCTACTACGACGTCCATCGCTACCGCAGCTACGCGCAGTCGCCCGCGCTGGTCGGGTTCCGCGCGCCGTTCCTCGCCGTGATCGAGCTGGCGCCGCCCGACATCGCCAACGCCTACGTCACCTCGGGTGAGCTGTTGCTCGACGTCGCGCTCTTGCGATCGCTCGACGACTACGTCGGCGACGCGATGAGCCACGCCGCGATGCACCTGATCAACCGCGACGAGTCGCGCCACATCGCGATCGACTTCCACATGATCGAGCACTACGCGTCCGACGAGGTCCGCGCGGCGCGGCCGATCCGACGCCGGTCGATCGGCGAGCACGCCCGCGGCGCCGCGGCGCTGGCGCGGATGCTGTGGTACGCGCAGCCGTTCCTGAGAGACGTGTTCCTGGCGCCGATGGATCGCACCGATCCGTCGGGGCGGCGGCTCCACGAGGCGCTCAAGCGGATCCAGCTGGTGTCGCGCAAGCCGACGGTGGCGCGGCTGCCGTTCCAGCGCTTCATGCACCAGGTCCAGGCGCTGTACGAGCACCCGATCGCGGGGCGGCTGCTGTCGGGCGTGCTGCTGCGGCTGCTCGGCGCCGAGCCGCGCATCGCGGCCCAGCAGTACACCGAGGCCGAGCTGGCGCGCAGCCAGGCGATGAGCTTCGACGAGCTGGCCGCCGATGCGCTGGCGGCGAAGGAGACATGATCGCGCGACCGCTGCTCGCGATCAGCCCCGACAGCGCGGTGCTGGTGTGCGTCGCCGACGATCGGATCGCGCTGGTCGACGCCACCGCGCTGACCGCGATCCGCTCGGGCGCCGCGCCCGCCGAGGCCCGCGGCGTCGGCTTCGTCGGCGCGGCGCCGCAGCTGGTGATCGCGACGGTCGACGCGCTGTGCACCCTCGAGCTGGCGCCGCTGGCGCCCGCCGGACGGATCGCGGTGCCAGGCGGCTCGACGATCGCGGCGATCGCGGGCGATCGGGTGGTGCTGGCGGTGCCGGGCGGGCTCGGCGTCGCGCGCTGCACCGGCGCCGCGATCGAGCTGGCCGGCCTGGCGACCGCGGCGGTGGTCGATCTGGTGGTCGGCCTCGACGCCGAGCGGATCTTGATCGCGATGCCGGGCCGCACCGAGATCGTCGCGGTCGCGTCGCAGCGGGCGCTGTCGCGGCTGGGCGCGCCGCTACCACCGCCGCCGCGGATCGCGGGCGTGGCCGGCCAGCGCCGCTACGTCTGGATCGCGCGGCTCGGCGACCGCGTCGTCACGATCTTGCGGCTGTCCGACGGCCGGACATTCGAGTACCAGGCGGTGGGCCCGGTCACCGCCGCCTTCGGTCACGCCGACGCGCCGTGGATCGTCGTCGCCCACGACGGCGGGCTCGAGCGGGTCCACGTCCAGACCCAGGTCGGCCACGCCCTCGAGGCCGACGTCGCGATCGCGGCCTGCGTCGGCGGCGGCGCCGAGCCGGCGCTGTACTGGATCGCGCCCGACCTTCGCTTCATGCGGACGACGCTCGGCGGCGACGCCGTGCCGCCCGGGACCGGATTGCAGTTCCATGTCAGCGGCGGCGCGCCGCGGGTGGCGGCGAGCGCGACGCCCGTCGCCGTAGCCGTTCCCGTATCCGTTGCCGTTCCCGTAACCGTATCCGTTCCCGTATCCGTATCCGTTCCCGTTCCCGTTCCCGTACCCGTACCCGTACCCGTACCCGATCCTCGAAGACCGCCAGATCTCCGCGGGGGAGGTGAGTCCGCCTCGTCTCGCTCTCCTCGCACCTGGCGTCCCGCCCTCGCCGACTGGGCCCGCGCCGTCCTCGCCGATCCGACCGCGCCCGTCGGCATGCCCGTCCTCGACGGCACGCCGGTCGACGCCCTCGCCCGCCGCCTCCAGCTCCCGACGCCCGGCTACCGCGCCCTCGCGCTGCTCTACGGCGCGTGGCTGATCGGCGGTCGCCGCCCGAGCCTCGATCGGGTCGGCCGCACGATCGCGTGGGAGGAGCTCGCCGCCGACGGCATCCTCCCGCGCGCGCAGCTCACCACGATCGCCGGCGGCCGCATCGCGCTGCGCGCCGCGGTCGCGCGCTTCCTCGACGAGGCGGCGCCGATCAAGATCGAGCAGGTCGGCACCGAGCCGCGCACCGGCCTCCCGATCGGCCGCCGCCGCGCCCACGTGTCGTCGCTGGTCGCGCCGCGCACCAGCGCCCACGCCCTCGCCGCGCAGCTCGGCGCCGCCGCGATCGCCGACGAGGCGCGGACCGGCGGCACCCGCGGGCTGATCGCGGCACTCGACGAGGCGTGGCTGCGCCGCTTACCGCTGATCGCGATCCCGAGCGGCGGCCTCGACGTCGAGACCCTCGCCGCCGCGCCGCTGCGCCGCGATCACACGCTGGTGGTGCTGTGGCCCGATCGCGACGCGCCGCCCGCGATCGAGGACTGGGCCACGCTCGACGTGACCTGATCCCAGGACGACGTCGCGGTGTCGAGGCCGCACAGCCCGAGCCGCGCGATGCGGGCGTGGGGCGCGCGCGGATCGTCGGCGCCATAGACGCCCAGCGCCCGCGCGATCTCGATCGGCCGCGCCGAGCCGGCCGCCGACGCCGACACCCGGATCGCGAAGATCGGCCCGGGCTCCCAGTCCAGCGCCGCGGTCAGGCGCAGCGCGGTATCGCGATCGATCACGTCGACCCGCTCGACCAGCGCGCGGACGTCGATGGTCTTGTCGTCGCGCGCGATCGGGCACGTCGTCTTGGCGAGGAACGCCGCGGCGATCCGCAGGAGCCGCGCCTCGTCGAACCGCACCCCATCGGGAGCAGGCGCCATCGCCAGCTCGGTGCCGGTGATCAGCTTGCCGAGGCCGAGGCCACCCGGCGCGACGACCGCGGCCGAGCGCACGATCAGGCCCTCGGGGCAGACCGCGCCGAGCCGGGCCGCGACCTCGTCGGCGGTGAGCGCGCCCTCGGGGCCGTGCTCGAGATCGACGTCGATGACCTCGGCCAGGCTGGGCACGCCGAGCGACAGCGCCGGGCCGTAGGTGATGCGCGGCTTGGGCGAGAAGCCGCGGCTCGACGCGATCGGCAGCTGGGCGCGACGGAAGCTGCGGCCGAGCAGACGCGCGACGTCGAGGTGGCCGAGGAACGCGGTGCGACCGAGCTTGGTGTAGCGGAGGCGATACGTCGTGTACGGCGCGTCGGCGCCGTGGAAGCCGCTCTTGCGCACGCGCTCGGCGCGCTCGACCTCGCGGCGCCGCGGATCGCGCGAGCCGCCGCCGCTGCCGCTGCCGCTGCGTTGCTCGGCGGGCGAGCCACCGCCACGCTCGCTGACGTCGAGCCCGGCCTCGCCGTCGACGACCGCGATCGCCCCGTCGCGGGCCCGCGGCGCTGCGGCGCCGAGCTGGCGCAGCGCGACCAGGCGATCGGCGCGCATCGTCGACAGATCGCAGGCGACGCCGCAGTCGTAGCAGACCAGCTTGCGGGCATCGCCCGACGCGTCGGCCAGGTTGGTGTGGTGCACCAGCATGCCCGCGACCTTGCCGCACGGCGGGCTCGAGCGGCCCTTCAGCGCCTTGCGATACTCGGCGAGCAGGAAGCCGTCCTCGAGGCCGACGTCGACGTGATCCCACGGCAGCCGCGCGGTGATCGGTCGGGTCCCGAGGTAGGCGTCGACGTCGACGCCGTGATCGGCGATCACGCTCTGCCAGCGCGCCTCGTCGAAGATCTCCTCCCAGCCGTCGAACCGCGCGCCGCGCTTCCAGGCGTCCTCGATGACGTCGGCCAGCCGGCGATCGCCGCGCGACAGGATGCCCTCGATCCACGACACGCCGCCGTGGTGGTACTTCAGCCGCAGCTGGCGATCGCGCACGGTGTGGCGCAAGAGGATCTGCTTCCGGCGGATCTCGTCGAACGAATCCTGCGCGCACCACTGCAGCGGCGTGTGCGGCTTGGGCACGTGCGACGACACGCTGACCGTGACCTCGGCGGCGCGGTGGCCGGCGAGCGGTCGGGCGATGCGCAGCATGCGCTGGCCGGTCTCGACGATGCCGCGGACGTCGTCGTCCTCCTCGGTCGGCAGGCCGATCATGAAGTAGAGCTTCACGCGGTGCCAGCCGCGCTCGAAGACCTTGCGGGTCGAGTCCTCGATGTGCGCCTCGGTGATGTTCTTGTTCACCACGTCGCGCATGCGCTGGGTGCCGGCCTCGGGCGCGAAGGTCAGGCCGCTGATGCGGGTCTGGGCCAGCTCGTCGAGGATCTCGTCGGGCAGGCCGTAGGCGCGCAGGCTCGCGACCGACATCGACACGCCGCGCTCGCGCAGCGCGCCCGCCAGCTGGGTCACCAGCGGCGAGATGCTCGAGAAGTCGGCGGTCGACAGGCAGGTGAGCCCGGTCTCCTCGTAGCCGGCCTTGTCGACGCCGCCGATCACGCTCGCGATGATCGACGCCGGGCTGCGCTCGCGGACCGGGCGGTAGATCATCCCGGCCTGGCAGAAGCGACAGCCCTCGGTGCAGCCGCGCGCGATCTCGACCGACGCGCGCTCGAACACCGCCTCGGCGTAGGGCACCGGATAGTCGGTCGGGAAGGGATAGGCGTCGAGATCGCGGACCATGGCGCGGCGGATCCGCGCGGGGG
>JAYTAJ010000885.1:0-3187 GCA_043737575.1 Myxococcales bacterium
CGGTTCGAGAGCCTGCTCGCCGGCCGCCACAACGTCGGCAACGTGCTCGCGGCGATCGCGGTCGCGATCGATCGCGGCGTCCAGGTCGAGATCGTGCGCCGCGCGGTCGGCAGCTTCGCCGGGGTGCGGCGCCGCCAGGAGCTGCGCGGCATCGCCGGCGGGGTCTGGGTCCTCGACGACTACGCCCACCATCCGACCGCGGTGCGCGAGACCCTGAAGGCGCTGCGCCGCCGCTTCCCCAAGCGCCGCCTGATCGCCGCGTACGATCCGCGGTCGGCGACGTCGCGGCGCCGGACGTTCCAGGACGAGTTCGCCGCCGCGTTCGCTCACGCTGACGAGGTCGTGGTCGGCCGCCTCTACGATCCCCACAAGATCCCCAAGGAGGAGCGCTTCGATCCCGAGCGCCTCGCCCTCGAGCTGCACCGCGCCGGCACCAAGGCCAGCTACCTGCCCGAGGTCGACGCGATCGTGAAGCACATCGCGGGCGCGGCGGGGCCGGGCGACGTCGTGGTCGCGCTGTCGTCGGGCTCGTTCGACGGCTTCCACGACAAGCTGCTCGCCGCGATCGGCGACGAGGTCGTGCCGGCGCGTCACGGCGACGGCGCCGCGGTGCGGGCGGTGCTCGAGTCGGTCGGGTTGCCGGCGTCGGACGCCGACGACGAGGCGCTGCCGAGCTTCTTCCTGATCCGCAACGAGCGCGGCGTCGCCGGCACGGTCGCGCTGGAGGTGCTCGGCGAGGACGCGATCCTGCGCGACCTCGCGGTGTCGGCCGACGCCCGCGGCCAGGGCTACGGCTGGATCCTCGCCGACGTCGCGGTGCAGTGGGCCCGCTTCCGCGGCGTGCGGCGCATCTACTTGCTGACCGAGTTCGCGAGCGACTTCTTCGCGGCCAAGCTCGGCTTCCGCGTGGTCGATCGCTCGACGGTGTCGGCGGCGGTGTCGCAGACCGCGGTCTTCCACGGCTCGACCGACTCGAAGTTCGTGGCCATGCGTTTGGACCTTTGACCGAGCTGGATGCGCTCCTGGCGAGTGGGAGCACTTCCAGCGCGTCGCGGGCGGCTGTCGCCGCCTCGGCTCGGCGTCGCTCGATCTGTGCCTGGTCGCGGCCGGCGCTCTCGACGGCTACTGGGAGCGGCGGCTGTCGCCGTGGGACATCGCGGCGGGCGCGCTGTTCGTCGCCGAGGCTGGTGGGATTGTGACCGACACACGCGGGGGCCCATTCCTCGCCGCTTCGGGCGACGTCGCGGCGGGTGGCAGTGCTATCCATGAGGCGATCGTGCGCGAGCTGGCGATCGTCGCTGGCCGGCGCGTCTCTGCTGAGGAGTCGACATGATCCGCCGCGCTGTCCTTCGAGCCGTTCTGTTCGCGCTGATCGCGCTCGACGTGGCCCACGCGCAGCCGATCGATCCGTACGCGCCCGCGGCGCCCACGCCTGCGGCGAAGCCCGCGCCTGCGGCGAAGAAGAAGCCGCCGGCCGCGCCGCCGGTCGTCGAGGCGCCGATCGATCCGTACGCCGCGCCGACGCCGACCGCGCCGACGCCGACCGCGCCGACGCCTGTCGCGGGGCCGATCGATCCCTACGCCGCGCCGGTCGCGACCAAGCCCGGCAAGAAGCCCAAGCCCGCCAAGAAGCCGAAGCCGGGCGCCAAGCCCGCACCGCCGCCCGCGGTCGCCGGGCCGATCGATCCCTACGGCGCGCCCGCGCCTGCGCCCTACGATCCCATCCTCGACGATCCGTCGCCGACGCCGATCGTCGTCGATCCCAGCATCGTCGACGCTCACCCACCCGCGATCGCGGTGGTCGTGGTGCCGCCGGTCGTCGTCGCCGCGGGTCGGATCAACATCGCCGCGGTGCAGGGCCTGCTCGGCGTCCAGAACCTCGACGGCTGGCTCATGGTCGATCACGGCGGCGACAACCCGGTCGCGCGCAGCCTGGTCGAGGTCCACGGCGCGCCGTCGCGGCGCTGGTTCTACCTGGTGCCGCGCACCGGCGATCCGACGCTCCTGGTCCACGCCTCCGAGGTCGCGAGCTTCGAGGCGGTGCCCGGGCGTCGCGTCACCTACGCCGGCTATCGCGATCTCGACACCCACCTGCGCGCGCTGTTGAAGGGCAAGAAGACGCTGGCGATGGAGTACTCGCCGAAGGGCGCGCTGCCGTCGCTGTCGCGGGTTGACGCCGGGACGATCGAGCTGGTGCGCGCCGCCGGCGTCACCGTGAAGTCGAGCGAGGCGCTGCTGCAGTTCGCGAAGGCGAGCTGGGGCGCCGAGGGTCGCAAGAAGCACTACCTCGCGTCGCACCACCTGACCGAGCTGCGCAAGGACGCGCTCGCGTACATCACCGCGCAGCTGCGCGCGGGCGCCGCGGTCACCGAGCGCGACGTCCAGGCTCGCATCGAGAAGGGCATGGCGACCCGCGGCCTCGTCGGGCCGGCGCCGATGGTCGCGTTCGGCGCCCACACCGCCGATCCGACCTACGTGCCGCCGATCGAAGGCTCGGGCGTGCTCCTGCGCGGCGATCTGATCGTGCTCGGCCTCGCGGGCAAGGTGCCGAGCGGCGTGTTCGCGGCGCTGAGCTGGGTCGCGGTCGCCGACGTCGTCGTTCCCGCCAACGCCGCGAAGGCGTTCGAGGCGACCTCGCTCGCGCGCGACGAAGCTCTCGCGCTGGTGAGCGATCGCGTGAAGCGACGCCGCGCGGTCAAGGGCTGGGAGGTCGACAAGGCCGCCCGCGACTTCCTCGGCAAGGTCGGCTACGGCGAGCGGGTGTTGCACCGCACCGGCCACTCGCTCGACGTCGATCTGTTCGGCTCGGGCACCGACCTCGACGATCTCGAGGTCAAGGATCCGCGCAACCTCGTCGTCGGCACCGGCTTCACCGTCGGGCCCGGCGTGTACCTGCCGGGCGAGCTCGGCCTGCGCACCGAGGTGTCGGCGTACCTCGGCCGCGACGGCCTCGAGATCACGACCGCGGTGCAGGAAGCGATCGATCGGCTGCTCCTGCCATGAGTCGCGAGCGACGTGATCGCCGCCGCTGAGCTCACCGCCTGCATCCTCGCGGGTGGCCGCGCGCGCCGCATGGGTGGCGCCGCCAAGCCGCTGCTGATCGTCGACGGCGTCACCATCCTCGATCGCCAGCGCGCGCTGCTCGCGCCGCGCTGCCGCGAGGTCATCCTCGCGCTGGCCGGCCCCG
>JAYTAJ010000886.1:0-3187 GCA_043737575.1 Myxococcales bacterium
TCGAGCCCGCCGCCGCCGCGCACGGCCTCGCGCTCGTCGAAACCGTCGCGATGCCCGCGAACAACCACTCCCTCGTCTTCCGACGCACCTGACGCGAAACTCGAGTGGGCTTGGCGTCAGCGCGCGCTGAACACCTCGTAGTGGGTGAGATCGGGCAGGATCGCGAGGCGGTTCGTCGCCATGTGCTCGCGCTTCCAGCCGGCGTCCCGCAGCCCGCCGCCGAGGAGCCGGTAGAACTCGACGACGTGGTCGAGGCGGAACATGTCGCTGTCGCCGAAGACCAGCATCACCGGCATCGACAGCCGCTTCACGGCCGGATCCGGTGCGATCGCCGCGTACGACTTGTACATCGGAGTGTCCTTCATCAGGTCCGCCATCGCCGCGCCGACCTGGGCCTGCATCGGCAGCATCTCCGGATAGTAGCCGTCCCGCGCGAAGCCCGCCGAGACGATCACCAGCCGCCGCACCTTCGCCGGGTGCTGGACGCCGAGGCGGAACGTGGGCGTGCTCACGGGCGCTTCCTGCGCCGCACAGGCGCTCAGGATGACGAGGACGATCAGTGTTCGCATGGTTCTACTCCTGCCGACGCGACGAACGAGCCCGCCCGGTTTCGACATCGCGCAGCATTCATTTTGCACTGCGAACTACCCCACCCCCGCCAGGCGCCAGGCCTCGACCAGCTGGGCCAAGGGCGCTTCCTCGATGACGGCACCGTGCGCGACGACGAGCCGCTGGATCGGCAGGGCCTGGAGGGCTTGCAGCGATCGGGACGCCGCCTCCTTGTCCGCGATATGCTTCCTGACATCGGGCGGCACCCGCACGCGCTTGAAACAGCCCATGATGCGCGCGGCGAAGCGCCAGGACCAGTGGTCGTGCTCATCAGCCCGCATGACCACATCCGCGCCAAACAAGGTCTCTGTGGGCCGATGGTAGAGCAGGGTCTCGTCGAGGAACGGCACCCCCGCGAGAGGAAACAGCGCGAGCTCCGGCACCGCCGCCGCGAACGTCGGCTCGTGGATATCCACGTCAATGCGAAGCTCGGGATTCCGGGCGGCGGCGCTCTTGGGCCCCAGGACCTTCGCATCGGCAAAGGCGGCGGCGGTCGCGGGTGTACCGAGATGATGAAAGCAGTTGGGAACGACGAGCCAGCTCACCTCGCCCAGCTCCCGCAGCTGTTTCACCAGGCCCTCCGAGGGTGGAGCCGGGCTGTGCACCAACAGACGCCCATCCTCGAGGCGAATCACCGACGTCCGCGCGCGCAGCCGGACCCCGCCAAACCACACCGGCCGCTCACTGGCCCATATGCGCCCATCGACGATCTCGGACAGCATCTGTGGTTGCATGGCGTTGCGCTCCTCGTCAGTCGAGGACGATCAGCTGCGTCACGGTGACGGTCCCGGGCGCGAAGCAGAGCGACGAGAGATAGGTGTTGCCGTTGGGCGTCCCGTACATCGAGTCGGTGGCAGTGCAGCAGTCCTTGGCGCAGTACCAGTTGCCCATCGAGTACAGGTTGTCGTCCTGGTGGAGCCCGACGAGCAGCGCCAGCGCCTTGGCGCCTGTCGACTTGCGGGTGCCGCCGCCGCCGCCTTCGCCCGAGAGCTCGCAGGAGAGGCACTCGGTGGTGACCGTGACCTTCTTGCCCTTGAAGTAGGGCGCGGCGGTCGCTTTGTCGCCGCTCGAGACAAACTCGAGGATGGCATCGGTCGCCGCGCGCTGGGGCGAGACCGTCACCTTGGCGACCACCGCGGCCGCCGCCGGCAACGCCTCGACGTCGATGTTGAGGAGCGCGTCCGCGCAGTCGCTGCAATCGGTGGCGGCGGCGAGCGGCTCGAGCTGCGCCACGGTGAACGCGTCGTCGTTCACCATCTGCGCGACGGCCACGCGCGCCCGCGGCGAGCCAGGATCGGTCTTCACCGTGAGGAGCACGTTGTTCCAGTTCTCGTCACCCGGCTCGAAGGTACCGCCGCCCTCCATCAGCATCATCTCGACCTCCTGGAGCAGCTCCGCCGCCTTCGCCGGATCAGCGTCGGGCGTCGCCCCGAACGGCGGCAGGTCGGTCGGAACCCTGCTCGGCTCGCTCTCCTCCGTCGCCGCCTCCGTCTCCGTCGCCACCGGGGCCGCAGGCGCGGGCGGCTTGAACACAACCGGGGCAGGCCGCGAGCACGCGGCGACGATCACGAACGACGACAACGCGGCAGCTCGATGCATTCCCATGCCGCGGAGCATAACTGCGTCCTCCCCGTCGCGGACGCGGAGCGCCGCGAACATCGGCATCGCGTGGGCGGGCGCCGTCGCAGGCTGACCCGGCCTTGCGCCGCGCCGCAGCGGCGCGTTACCAATGCCTTCCATGTCCCTCGCCGTCAGGGCCGCGCGGGGTGCGGCCTGGACCATCCTGTCCGCGGTCGGTGGCCGTGCGCTCGGCGTGATCGGCACGCTGGTCATCACGCGCTTCCTCGATCCCGACGTCATCGGCGAGGTCGGCCCGGCGATGATCATCGTGCTGACCGTCAACTGGCTGACCAACTTCGGCTTCGGCCAGTACGTGATCGTCCGCGGCCGCACCGAGCCCGGGCCCGAGATCGTCTGGCACGCCAACGTCGCCAGCCTCGGCCTCGCCTGGAGCGGGCTCGCGCTCGTCGCCGTGTTCGCCGATCCGGTCGCGTGGCTGGTCAACTCCGACCACGCGGGCCAGTACATCCCGTTGCTCGCGCTCACCGTCGGCATCCGCCGCGTCGCGGCGATCCCCGAGAAGCTGCTCATCCGCTCGATGCACTTTCGCGCAGTCAGCCTCGCCTACGGGATCGGCGAGGCGACCTACGCCGCCGTCACGGTGGCATTCGCCGCCGGCGGCTTCGGCGGCATGTCGGTCGTCTACGGCAACATCGCCCAGTACTCGCTCGTCACCGTCATCATCCTCGCCGCCGCCGGTCGCGGCTGGCTCGAGCGGACGCCGCTGCGAATGGCGCGCTTCCGCGACATGTTCCACTTCGGCTGGCCGCTGGCGATGGAGGCGATCGCAGGCAATGCCTCCCGCTACTGGGGCAGCCTCGCCGTGCGCCGCCTGTTCGACGCCCACACCACCGGCCTCTACAACCTCGCCTACAACCTCGCCGACATCCCCGCGATCTACGTCGGCGAGCAGATCGGCATGGTGCTCTTGCCGTCCTTGGCCCAGCTCGAGCCCGAG
>JAYTAJ010000887.1:0-3186 GCA_043737575.1 Myxococcales bacterium
GACGCTCAACTCCAACAACCAGGGCCACGGCGCGCCGTACTTTGGCATCATCGACTGCGACAGCGCCGACGCCGCGGGCGAGGTGACGATCGCCGCCGCGCTGGTCGACGGCTTCCCCGCGACCCGCGCTTGGGACACCTGCGCGGGCAGCGACTGCCCACCGTCGACGATCCGGCGCTACCACCGCGGCGCGGCCGACCTCGGCGCCGTCGGCGAGGCCGAGCTGATCGTCGGCTCACAGCTCGACTTCGGCGTCGATCACGAGCCGCGATAGCGCGGGCTCACCGGGCGTGGAAGCCGCTGCCGTCGAGGGGCAGCCGACCCGGATCGGCCTCCCACGGCAAGGTCTCGCGGCCGATCACGACCGGCGCGCAGGTCGACACGCCAGCGCCGACGATCTGGTACGGCAGGTTCTGCGACACCAGCGCGTAGGCGCCCGTCGCGCGATCGATCGTCCGCACCGTCGAGTTCTCGGCGCCGGTGAGGATGTTGACCGTCGTGACGAAGATGTAGAACTTGCCGCCCCACTGCGCGAACGCCCACGCCGACACCGTGCCGCCGAGGCCGCCCGGGATCGCGCGCATCGGGCCGAGCCCGCCGCCGGTGCCCTTGTTGATCTCCTGCACGAAGGCGCTGCTCTCGCCCGGGTAGAAGCCCCAGATCGTCGAGTCGCCGAGGCCGGTCAGCTCGGGGCTGTACTCCTGGGTCGCCGACATCGGACCGATGCGGTCGATGGCGAGCGAGGTCGGATCGAGGTTGCCGAGGTCGCCGGCCTGCAGCGCGTCGACGTTGCCGCCGCCGACCCACAGCCGCTCGGTGTCGCCGCCCGCGGTGTCGGTGACGAAGCCCATGCCGAACAGATCCCACTGGCGGCCATCGCTGTTCTGGCGCGCCGCGAAGGTCGTCGCGGTGCAGGCCGCGTTCACCGTCGAGACGTGGAAGATCTGGCCGCTCGAGTACAGCACCCACGCAGTCGCGTCGCGATCGACTGCCATCGAGAACGGCGTCGCCGCGCCGGTGCCGAACTCCGGGATGGTCTGGCCGGCCGGGCACGACAGCTGGCCGATCAGCTGGAACGGATCGGTCGCGGTGCCGACCAGGCGCGGATCGAAGCTGAGCAGGCGGTAGGTCTCGTCGACGACGTAGATCAGGTCGACGCCGTCGGCTGAGCACGCGCGCTGGCAGGTGCCGCCCGAGCACTCGCTGCCCTGCTCGCACGTCATGATCGGCGTGCCGTACTGACCGTCGGCGGTGCAGGAGGTGATGGTGTTGCCGTTGCAGGCGTTGCCCGCGGCCGGGTCGCAGTCGACGCAGCCGCCGAGCGCGACGCTGCACGAGTTGGTGCAGCTCTGGGTGACCGTCCACTCGCCGCGCTCGCAGGTCTGGTACTGCGTGCCGATGCAGCGGGTGACGGAGCCGGTGCAGGGCTCCCCGGTCCCGGCATCATCATCGTCGTCGCCGGAGTTGGCGGGACCACAGGCGACGAGCGCGAGGCTCAGGAACAAGGCAAAGGGCGAGATGATGCGGCGTAGCATGGCGGGCCTCCAGGGCACTCGCTCCCCGACAGAGGAGTGCCACCTCCGTGTGTACCCCAGCGCCTTCGCGGCGGGAAGCGGGATCCGCGGCGCGCGCTACCCGGCGTGGCGCACGGCGTAGATCGGCGGCAGGTGACGCCCGACCGCGTGCCAGTGATCGCCTTGGTCGGCGGTGACGAACAAGCTGCCCGTCGTCGAGCCGAACGCCAGCGCCTCGCCGTCGCCGCTGATCGCGAGCGCGTGGCGGAAGCACAGATCGTAGGCGTACTCCTGGGGCAGGCCGTCGCGCAGGACGACGAACGACTTGCCGCCGTCGCGGGTCCGGGTGACGACGACCTGGCCCTCGACGGGCGCGCGCTTCTGATCGGACAGCGCGGGCACGAACCACGCGATCGCGCCGTCGCGCGGATGCACCGCGACCGCGAAGCCGAAGCTCGACGGCGGCGCCGTGATCGCGTGCCAGCTCGCCAGATCGTCATCGGACCGGAAGATGCCGCAGTGGTGCTGGCTCCAGAACGCGGTCGGCGTGCCCGCGCTCTGCACGACCGCGTGCGGATCCTGGATCTCGGCGTCGCCTTGCTGCTCGGGCGGCATGAAGTCGGAGCGCATGCCCGACGCCGCGCTGGTCCAGGTCGCGCCGAGATCGCGGCTGCGCCACACGCCGCCGCAGCTCACCGCGACCACCAGCGTGCGCGGGTCGCGCGGATCGACGCAGATCGAGTGCAGGCCCGGCAGATCGGCGCCGCCGCCCATCCACCGCTTGCGCGCCGGGTGGTGCCACAGGCTGTCGATCAGCCGCCACGACGCGCCGCGATCGTCGCTGCGGAACAGCCCGCCCGGGATCGTGCCGCACCACAGCGCGCCGTCGGCGTCGGGCGCGATCTCGAGCGACCAGATGAGGCGGGTCGACCACGGGATCGGCTTGCCCCACGCGTCGTTGTCGACGACGTCGTCGGGCTTGGGCGGATACGCCGGCGCCGCGATCTCGGTCCAGGTCGCGCCGCGATCGTCGGAGCGGTGCAGCTTGGCGCCGAAGTGGCCGTGATCGAGCGCGGCGTACCACGCACCGTCGCGCGGATCGGCGAGGGCGAGCGAGACGTTGTCGCCGACGAACGCCGCGCCCGTGAGCGTCGCGTTGGCGCCGCGGCCGGTGACGGTGAACAGACCCTTGCGGGTCGAGACCAACCAGGTGTCGTTCATCTAGCCTCCCGACAGCGCCTGCATGATGTAGATCTCGCCCGACGGCCCCACCGCGTCGCTCAGCGCCTCGCGATCGACCAGCTGGTGGCCGTCGACGAAGATCATCATGTGCTTGCGCAGCGCGCCCTGATCGTCGAGCACGTAGGTCCGCAGCCGCGGGTTGTCGCCGAAGATCCGGGCCAGCACCTCCGCCACCGTCGCGCCCGGCGCGGCCGTGGTCGGGCACTCGACGTGGCGCCGCAGGTTGGGCGTGAACACGACCTCGGCCATCGCAGCGAGGTTACACGATCGTCGCCGTGGCGGGCCCGCGGGCCGCGGAGTACGATCTCGCCCGTGATCACGCGTCTCGAGATCGAGAACTTCAAGGCGATCCGCACGCTGTCGATCGACCTCGGCCCGCTCACCGTGCTGGTCGGCCCGAACGACTCGGGCAAGTCGACGATCCTGCAGG
>JAYTAJ010000888.1:0-7254 GCA_043737575.1 Myxococcales bacterium
GGCGACCTCGAACAGGCCGCGCTTCTTGGCGACCGCGCCGGTGAAGGCGCCGCGCTCGTGGCCGAACAGCTCGCTCTCGATCAGCTCGGGCGGGATCGCGGCGCAGTTGACCTTCACGAACGGCCCGGTCGACACCGAGCTGTTGCGGTGGACCGCGCGCGCGATCAGCTCCTTGCCGGTGCCGCTCTGCCCGGTGATCAGGACCCGCGATCGGGTCGGCGCGACCTTCACGATCTGACGGCGCAGATCGTTCATCACCGTCGTCGAGCCGAGCAGCTCCCAGCGGGCGTCGACGGCGCGGCGCAGCTGGTTGACCTCGCGCCACATCCGGCGGCGATCGAGCGCGTTCTTCACGGTGACGACCACGCGGTTGCGATCGAGCGGCTTCTCCATGAAGTCGAAGGCGCCGAGCCGGGTCGCGGCGACGGCGTCGTCGATGGTGGCGTGGCCAGAGATCATCACGACCGGGACGTCGGCGGCGGGGCCGCCGAGGCCGTCGTCGCCGCGGGCCTTGATCGTGCGCAGCAGCTCGATGCCGTTGTCGTCGCCGAGCTTGACGTCGAGGAGGATCAGCTCGACCGCGTGGGCCGCGATGATCGCCTGGGCCTCGGCGGCGGAGCCGGCCTCGTGGATCGCGTAGCCCTCGCTCTCGAGCACCATGCGCAGCGTGCGGCGGATGTTCTTCTCGTCGTCGACGAGCAGGATCGGCTCGCCGGTGCTGGGCGCGACGGTGATGACGTCGGTCACGACGGCTTGTCCTCGTCCTCTTCGCGCTCCGGCTCGAGGCCGACCTTGCGCGCCGCCGCCGCGGTCAGCGCGTCGCGCCGGGCCCGCTCGCGGCGGTTCCACCACCACGCCAGGCCGAGCAGCAACAGGCCGCCGATCACGTAGTACGGGCGGCGATCACGCTTGGCCTGCGGCGGCTTGACCATGATCGTCGACGGCAGCGCGCCCTCGCGCTCGCCGATCGTCGGCGCCGACGGCAGGCCCGGCGCCCCCGCGGTCGCGAGCGGCGCGGCGTCGGGCAGCTTCGCGGTCACCGCGATCGGCTCGAGCGCGGTGGTGTTCGGCGCCAGCGACGCCAGCGCGGCCTCGCACACCGCGCGCTGATCGGCGGCGTCGGGGCCGAGGATGCACTCGGCGGTGATGCGCGCGAGATCGGCCTTGGTGCGGAACACCAGCGTGCGTGACACCACGGTCGTGCCGACGCTGGGATCGGTCCACTCGAGCAGCGCCTCGTGGACGCGGCCGGCCGGATCGATCCGCAGGTCCCAGCGCACCACCTTCGCGCCGTCGACCGCGTCGACGCCGTCGCGCGCGGCGTGCAGCTCGAGGGTCGCGGCCGCCGCCGGATCGACCGGCAGCGCCTCGGTGACGACCTGGCTCGCGATCAAGATCGCGCCCGGCGTCGGCGATCGCAGGTACTGGGCGTCGAGGCCGACCGACACGCCGCCGAAGTGGACCTCGTTGCCGAGGCTCTTCACCATCGCGGCGGACCGGCCGTCGTCGGAGGTCCACCCGGCGGGCGGCTTCAACCGCGCGACCGGCGCCGGCTCGGCAGGCGCGGGCGTGGGCGGCGGCGTCGGTGCGGGTTGCGCGAAGCTCGGCGCCGCGAGCGCGGCGACGAGGAGGATCGACAGGGCAGAGGTTCGCGTCACGGTTTGACCTTCGAGGCGTCGAGCGAGTCCAGCACGCCCGCGCACTGCGCGCGGCATGCGTCTGGATCGCGCTGGTTGTAGAAGCATGCGGCCAGGGTCACCTGCGCGCCCTTCGGAGCCGCGACCGCGACGGTGCCGCGCAGCTCGCCGGTCATCGGCGCCCGCGCGATGCGGCCGCGCCCCGCCGTCGCGTCGGCGCTCCAGCCGTCGAGGCCGAGGGCCTCGGTCAGCGCGACCCGCAGCTCCTCGAGCGCGTCCTCGGGATGCTGGTGCGGCGCTCGCGTCGCGACCACGATCGCGAAGCAGCCGAGCCCGGGCTCGCCCCATGCGGCGACCTCGGCGTCGGCCCCGGCAGCCGCGGCGGCGGCCCGCGCCACCGTCGGCTGGGCTCGCCAGTCGGCCGGCACGGTCACGACGCCCGCGAGGCGATCGTCGGTCGGCGGCGCCGCCTGGGCCTGCGCGCGATCGCACGCCGCGGTCGCCAGCGCGAGCGCGCCTGCCAGCGTCGCCGCAGCTCGCCGCCATCGCTGGAGAGACGAAGCCATCAGCGCGCGGAGCCTAGCACGGCGACGCGCCGCATCACCCCAGGACGATCCACACCGGCTCGTCGGCGATCGCGCCGAGCCGCGTCGCGACGTCGCGGGTGACGCCGTAGCGGCCTTCGTCCATCGGGATCACGCGGGCGCCGACCGCGCGGAAGCCGGGGCGGGCGTCGGTGCGCTCGGTGGCGAGGATCGCCCACGGCCGCTCGCCGTCGGTGTGATCGACGGTGATGATCCGCGCCTGCCGGGCGTCGCGCACCAGGGTGATGTCGTCGGTGCGCGCGGTGAAGTGCGGCCCGCCGTCGAACGGATCGATGTGCTCGGCGTAGTCGAAGCCGATCCGCCGCAGCATCTTCTCGACGCCGCGGGTCTCGGGGCCGACCTGGCCGATCGCCTCGCGGACGTCGGCGGGCAAGAGCTCGCAGTGGATCGGATCGTCGGGGAACAAGGCGTGGATGAACTCCTTGTTGTCCTTCGACAGCAGATCCGCCTCCTGGTAGCTGAGGCCGGTGAAGTGGCGGCCGAGGTGCTCCCACAGCTTGCTGGTGCCGTCGGGCTCGAGGGGTGGCAGCAGCTCCGACAGCACCTCGGCGCGGAACAGCTCGCGGTGCATGCGGATGAACAGGAACCGCGTGTACGACAGGAGCTTGCCGAGCGACTCGGGGTTGCCGCGGTACTCGGGCAACAGGATCAGGCCGCCGATCTCGGTCGGGCCGGTGTAGTTGTAGCCGATGCGCAGCGTGCGATGGATGAAGTAGCGATCGAGCGTGTACGAGTAGCGCTCGTCGTTCTCGACGCGGAAGAAGATGTGCGGCGCGCGCTTGGTGCCGTGCTGCGCGTGGATCATCGACGTCCCGATCACGCGCGACTTGGCGAGATCCTCGAGGACGAACAGGTACTCGCGCTCGACCACGGGCACGGTCGCGGCGAAGCTGTGCTCCGACAGCTCGAGGATCCGCTCGATGTGGCGGCGGTCGGCCGGGAGGTTGACGGTGTCGAGGTGCTCGGCGACGGCCAGGATCTGGTCGACATCCTCACGATATGATTGTCGAATCCGGAACATAGGAGCGTCGCTCACGGTACCACGACGGCGCTGACCTCGCGCGGGCCTGGGGGATCGATGGGGATGTCGCAGGCGCAACCCCTGCACGGCGACGGGGCGCGGCCGAAGACAATGGGATGCGACTGCTGATCGTCGAGGATGAGCCGATCGTCCAGCAGCTCCTCGCCGAGGTGCTGGGGGGCGAGGCCGACGAGCTGCTGATCGCGGGCAGCGTCGCCGAGGCCCGGATGCTGGCGGCCCGCGGCTTCACGGTCGCGCTGGTCGACAAGAACCTGCCCGATGGCTCCGGGCTCGCGCTGATCGCCGAGCTGCGCGCGATGGTGCCCGACGCCGCGGTCCTGCTGATGACCGCGTACGCGTCGCTCGACACCGCGATCGAGGCGCTGCGCGCGGGTGCCTACGACTACGTCCCCAAGCCGTTCGCGAGCATGCTCGAGCTGGTGCAGAAGGTGCGCCGCGCTCGCGAGAAGGCGGAGCTGACGCGCGATCGCGAGCAGCTGTTCCGCCAGATCTCCGAGAACGAGGCGCGCTTCCGCGGGCTGTTCGAGGCGTCGGCCGACGCGGTGGTGGTCCACGATCCGTCGACGCACCTGATCCAGGAGGCCAACCCGGCGGCGTGCGCGCTGTACGGGCTCGATCGCGCCGCGCTGATCGGCCGCGACGTCACGACCCTGCGAGTGTCGGCCGGGCCCGGCGCGCGCCGCGTCGATCGCCATGCCGACGGCTCGGCGATCCCGGTCGAGGTGTCGTGCGCGCCGTTCGCGTGGGACGGCCACCAGCTCCAAGTCGAGATCATCCACGATCGCCGCGCCCAGGAGCAGGCCGAGACCGAGCGCGCGGCGTTGACCGAGCGCCTGCACGCGTCGATCCGCATGGAGTCGCTGGGGCGGATGGCCAGCGGTGTCGCCCACGACTTCAACAACCTGCTCGCGGTGATCGGGGTGACGTCGCAGATGCTCGCGGCCGCGCTCCCGGCCGGCGTGCCCGCGCGCTGTCGCGAGGATCTCGAGACCATCGACGTCGCGGCGAACAGCGCGGCCAAGCTGGTCAAGCAGCTGCTCACCTTCGCGCGCAGCGAGCCGGCACGCACCGATCGCCTCGATCTGAACGGCGTGATCGCCAACCTCGAGCGGATCCTGCGCGGCGCCCTCGAGCTCGACCAGGAGCTGATCGTCACGCCGGCATCGGTGCCGTGCCTGCTCCTCGCCGACTCCAGCCAGCTCGAGCAGGTGCTGATGAACCTGGTGATCAACGCCCGCGACGCGCTGGCCGGGCCTGGCACGATCACGATCACCACCGCGGCGATCGACGATGCGATCGAACTCGCGGTCAGCGACACCGGCTGCGGCATCCCCGCCGAGATCATCCCGCGGATCTTCGAGCCGTTCTTCACGACCAAGCCGTCGCACCGCGGCACCGGCCTCGGGCTCGCGACCGTCTACGGCATCGTGTCGGGGCTCGCGGGCACCGTGATGGTGACGTCGAAGGTCGGGGAGGGGACGACGTTTCGCATCCGCGTCCCGCGGGCGGCGACGGTGCGAGCGCCGCGCCCGACCGCCCAGCCGTTCGCGGTCGGGCTCAAGCACGGGCCATGACGATCCGCCTGCGCCTGGTGGCGATCATCGTGCTGGTCGCGCTGGTCCCGCTGTCGGTGTCGGCGTGGACCACGCTCGGCGTCCATCGCCGTGCCCTCGATCAGAAGGTGCGCGCGCTGCAGGTGCGGACCGGCGAGCAGGCGGCGGCGGCGGCGGCGCTGCCGTTCGATGGCGCGGTCGCGAACCTCGAGCGGCTGGCGCGCACCGTGCCGTGGCGCGAGCTGTCGGCGGCCGAGGAGGCGGCGGCGCCGTGGCTGATCTACCGCCAGATCGAAGAGGTCGCGGCGGTGGTCTTGCTCGACGCCGACGGCCGGCCGATCGGCCCGGGCGCGTCGATCCTCGCCGATGACGCCGCTGGCGATCTGGCGGTGCACCCGCCGTGGTCGGCCGACGCCGACGCCGCGCTGGTCCGCGCGATCGCCGCGCAGGGTCCGGCCGGGGCGCGCGCGATCGGCGCGGCGATGATCGTGCCGGGCTCGGCGCGGCCGTTCGTGCCGCTCGCGATCGCGGTCGCCGACGGCGGCCGGGTCCGCACCATCGCGATCGCCCTCGCGCTCGACGCGACCTGCGCCGCGGTCGCCGCGACCCAGACGCCGGTCCTGCACGCGCGCCTGGTCGACGCCGACGGCCGCACCCTGTGTGGCGACGGGCCGCCGCTGGCGCCCGCGCCGAGCCGGCCCGGCCACGAGCGCACCCGCGCGCCCGCGACCCACGGCTGGACGGTGTGGATCGATCAGGAGGTCGCCGCGATCCGCGCGCCGAGCCGCGAGATCCGGACCCAGACGTTGTCGTGGCTCGCGATCGGATTTCTCGCCGCCCTCACCGCGGGGCTGTTCCTGGCGCGGCGCATCGTCGGGCCGGTCGCGGCGCTGGTGCGCGGCGCCGCCGAGCTCGGCGGTGGCAACGTCGCCTATCGCCTGCCGGTGACCGCGGGCGGCGACGAGCTGACCCAGCTGTCGCGGGCGTTCAACCAGATGGGCGAGGAGATCCAGCGCCGCGACGCCGATCTGCAGGCGTGGAACGAGCGGCTGCAACAGCTGGTCGACGCCCGCACCCGCGAGCTCGCCGAGACCCAGGATCAGCTGCTGCGGTCGCAGCGCATCGCGGCGATCGGCTCGCTCGGCGCCGGCTTCGCTCACGAGATCAACAACCCGCTGACCGGCCTGCTCGGCATGACCCAGGTGCTGCTCGCGCGGGCGCAGCTCGAGCCGGGCCGCGAGCGCGACGCCCGGTTGCTGGTGTCGATGGAGCAGGAGGCGCGGCGCATCGGCGAGGTGGTCGCGACCTTGCGCCGCTTCACCGACGACTTCGGCACCGAGGGCGGGCTGGCGCCGATCGATCTCGATCGGATCGTCGACGACACCGTCGCGCTGATCGAGCGTCGCGTCGCCGGCCGCGCGGTCGCGCTGGTGCGGACCCAGGCGAGGTCGCTGCCGCCCGTGCTCGGCGACGCCGAGGAGCTGCAGCAGGCGCTCTTGCACCTGGTCGAGAACGCGTTGCAGGCGATGAACGGCAGCGGCCGCCTCGCGGTCACCACCGAGGTCGTCGACGAGCACCTGGTGAAGCTCGCGGTGTCCGACACCGGCGTCGGGATCGCCGCCGAGCACCTGTCGCGGATCTTCGATCCGTTCTTCACCACCAAGCAGAGCTGGCGCGCGCCCGGCCTCGGGCTCACCACCGCGTTCCGGATCATCGAGCGGCACCACGGCTCGATCAAGGTCCACAGCGTCGTCGCCGAGGGCACGACCATGACCATCACCTTGCCCGCGGCGCGCCGCGACGCCCACCTGGTGTGACCATGAGCGCCGACGATCCTCGCATCCGTCTGCTCGAGCGCCGCGCCCACGTCGGCACCATGGCCGCGGGCATCGGCCACGAGGTCCGCAACGCGCTGACCGGCGTGCTCGGGTTCGCGCAGATCGCCCAGCGCCGCGCCGACGATCCCACCGAGACCCGCGGCTACCTGCAGGTGATCGAGCGCGAGACCGTGCGCGCCCTCGCGATCCTCGAGTCGTTCCTCGCCGCCGGTCGGATCGCGCCGCAGCGAGTGGCGATCGAGCTCAACGCGCTGGCGACCAGCTCGGCGCAGCTGGTGCGCAGCGCGTTCCACGTCGGCCAGGTCGAGGTCGCGCTCGATCTCGATGATCAGCTCGGCCTGGTGTTCGGCGACGCCGATGCGCTGCGCCAGGTCGTGCTCAACCTCGCCTTCAACGCGGCCCAGGCGATGGCCGATGGTGGCGCGGTGTGCCTGAGCACGCGCGCCGAGGCCGACGCGATCGTGCTGCGGGTCGCCGACGACGGGCCCGGGGTGCCGATCGAGCTGCGCGATCAGATCTTCACGCCGTTCTTCACGACCCGCGCCGACGGCACCGGGCTCGGCCTCGCGGTGTCGGCGG